>JBJTFU010000143.1:0-32555 GCA_046093585.1 Ilumatobacteraceae bacterium
GGCTTACGTGGTGTGCCCGATGATCGAAGAGAGCGAGAAAATGGAAGTGGCGTCTGCCGAGCAGATTCACGCCTCGCTCTCGGTGGGCGAACTGAAGGGCCTTCGCCTTGGTCTGATTCACGGTCGATTGTCCTCGCACGAGAAGGACGACGTGATGAACGCATTCCGTCGGCGCGACCTCGACGTGCTCGTGGCGACGACCGTGATCGAAGTTGGTGTGGACGTTCCCAACGCGACGGTGATGGTGGTGCTGGATGCCGATCGGTTCGGCATCGCCCAACTCCACCAGCTGCGTGGACGAGTCGGTCGTGGATCGCTCGCATCGGAGTGCTGGCTGCAGACGAAGAATCCCGACGAGCCTTCGCCGCGTGTGGAAGCGCTCGTCGGCTCCACCGATGGGTTCGTGCTCGCCGAGATCGACCTCGAGCTACGCGGTGAGGGGACCCTGATGGGGGCGATGCAGAAGGGGCGAAGCGACTTGAAGCTTGCGTCACTCCGCCGTGACCGGGAACTGATCGACATTGCCCGACTGGTGGCCACCGAGATCATCGATTCGGATCGCACCCTGAAGAAGCATCAGTTGCTGCGCGACGAATTGCGGCTGCTCGTCAGCAAGAGTGAGGCGGAATACCTCTTCCGCAGTTGACGGTCATTCGATCGGGGGAAGTTCGATGTCCCACCTGTCCAGACAGTCACTACAGCGGTAGGCAACGACGTCGCCCGCGTACCACATGCCATCTTCACCAGCCTGCGTGAGGAGGTGAGCCCGCCCGCCGCAGTCCACGCAGACGATCACGTCGTCGGGTGGGCTGGCAAGGCCTTGCACGCCGCGATCGTCAGACATGGTGATCAGTCAACCAGTGGCAGGGTCGCCTCGGTGGCGACAAGCGTCACTCGAAAACGAGGAGATTGAACAGCTCGATCACCAGTTCCTGATAAGCGGCCAAACTGACCTTCTCGGTGGTCTGGTGATCGTTGACCACCAGACCGAAGGCAAGTGCCTGGAACAGGACGGTCACTGCCTGCGAGGAAACATTCGACTTCGAGCCAGTGCGTTCTCGCACCAGCTCGATCAATTCCCGAGTCGCCTCGTTCATCAACCGCTGGTTCATCGCCAACGCATCGGCAAGTTTGGGAATGTCGAAACTCGCTGCGATTGCCATAGCCCGCAACCGACGGTTTCGAATCCGCCATGGCTGGTCGGGTGTGGGCATGAAGGCAAGGAGATCCGTCGGCTCGAACGGTCCCTCGGTCGTCTCGACGAAGGTCTTCATTGCGTGAATGTCTTGCATGAAATACGTCGCGATCGTTCCCGAAAGCACTTCAGCGAGGAGTCCGTCACGGTCACGGAAGTACTTGTAGATGAGTGGCACCGATACGTCTGCGTTTGCTGCGACATCGGCGACTCGCAAGCCGACGATCCCATTCTTTTCGATCTCCTCGAGCGCGCTTTGGACGATGCGATCACGCGTCGACAACTCGGTGACGGACATGGATGAAGTGTAGGAGTCGTCAGATCATGACTTGACGAGTGAAAATTCTTTCCGAAATTCGCACCAGGCGCTCTCCCGATGAATTGAGGTTCACTAGCCTTGGCTCGTGCGGGTCGTTGCAGGGTCGTTGCGTGGTCGCAAGATCGAGGCACCAAAAAATAGAAATACGCGTCCTACCACCGACAAGGCGCGCCAAGCGACCTTCAACGCCCTGGGAAGTCTCGGCGTGCTCGAAGATGCGGTCGTGGTGGACGCGTTTGCGGGTAGTGGTGCGATGGGAATCGAGGCACTCTCGCGCGGTGCGCGCTATTGCACCTTCATCGAGAGCGATCGCGAGGCACTGGAGGCCTTGCAGACCAATCTCGCCAATCTCGGCCTGCGTGAGCAGAGCACGGTGGTGCGCGGGGATGCGCTCAGTCGACTCGACCAGGTGACCGACGCCACGCTCGTCATCGTCGATCCGCCCTACGAGTTCGCCCGGTGGGCCGAGTTGTTCGCGCGCGTGAAGGGCCAGTTGGTGGTCGCCGAGAGCGATCGTGAGTTGGATGCCGAGAACCCGCCGATCGAAGGGTGGGAAGCCATCCGCGTCAAGCGTTACGGGCGTGCGATCCTCACCTTTTTTCAGCGGTTAGCGTGAGGTCTCGTATGGGGCTTGCGTTCTATCCGGGCAGCTTCGATCCCTTCCACCTCGGGCATCTCGATGTGGTCGAGCAGGGGCTCGACATCTTCGGCGAACTCGTGATCGGCGTGATGCACAATCCGGACAAGCCCTCCGCGTGGATGAGCCCCGAGGAGCGGGCCGACCTCATTCGCCGGTCGGTCGCCCACCACGTCAACGGCGTGTGCGTGGAGATGTTCTCGGGGCTGACCGTGCAGGCCGCTGCCAAGATCAAGGCCGCCGTCATCTTGAAGAGCGCTCGCACGGGTGCCGACTTCGAGGTCGAACAACAGATGGCGCAGATGAACGAAGCCTCGACCGGCATTCGCACGGTGCTCGTGTTCTCCAAGCCGGAGCACTCGTTCATCAGCAGTCGTTACATCAGGCAATACGTACAGGACAATGGCGAGATGAAGACCCGTTTGGTGCCGCAACCCGTGCACGAGGCTCTCGCTGCGAGGATCGGAAAGGGTGGCAAGTGATGAGCAAGGATCAGTACGACGAGGTCGACGAAACCGTTCCCGTGGAGTTGGGTGACACCGAGTCGATCCTCGAGCAGGTGATCGACACCATCGCATCGGCACCGAATGTGCCGCTGTCGAGCACACCGCGCATCGATCGCGACAACACGGTCGCTCTGCTGCAGGATGCGCTTGCGTGTCTGCCCGAGGAGATCCGCCAAGCGCGTTGGATGCTGAAGGAGCGGGCAGAGTTCATGGCCAAGACCCAGCGTGAGTCGGACGAGATCGTGGAGGCCGCGCGCGTGCAGGCCGAGCGCATGGTGCAGCGCACCGAAGTGGTGCGCGCCGCCGAGTCTCGCGCACGCCAGATCATGGACGCGGCCGACGCCGATTCACGTCGACTGAAGAACGAGACAGAGGACTTCCTCGATCGCCGTTTGGCCAGCTTCGAGATCCTGCTCGATCGCCTCTCGCGCACCGTCGCGCAGGGTCGTGAGCGACTGAACGTGGTCGGTATCGGCGCACCAGAGTCGGCCGTCGAAGAACAACCTGAGCGCGACGTCACGGGCGCCACGTTCTTCAACCAAGACGACACCAACCTCTACTAGAGCGCACTCGCGTCTCGTCATGGCGTCGCCACTCGTCGTCAACATCCTGGAGTTGATCCGGCGTCCGGGCACCTTCAAGGACCTCGACGTCGACGTCCCCACGAGTGAGTTCGCCTTCGACGATCCGCGGATCGACGAGGCACGCGACGTGCACACGCAGTTGTGCGTGGAGAGTACGAGTGGGGGAATGGTGGTCACCGGGGTCGTCTCTGCACAGGCACACGGCGAGTGCAGTCGGTGTCTGGCCGACCTCGGGCTCTCCATCACCAGCGACGTCGACGAGGTCTACCAACGCGTGCCAGAGAACGACGACGTGTATCCGCTCGAGGGAGACCAGTTGGACTTGCGCCCGATGGTCCGCGAGACGGTGCTGTTGGCGATTCCCGAGGCGCCACTGTGCAGTGCCACCTGCAAGGGTTTGTGCCCCGTCTGCGGCAAAGACCTCAACACGGAGTCGTGTGGTTGTGCGCGCCCGGTGGCCGACGACCGTTGGTCGGCACTCGACCAACTGAAGGGGAAGCTCCCCGAATGAACCGCGCCTGCCCCCGATAGCCTTGGGGCAGGTTTCAGGTCGAACGAGGAGCGAGTAGGCGATGCCAGTTCCCAAGAAGAAGAAGTCGAAGATGAAGGGCCGCAGCCACATGGCCGCCGCTTGGAAGTTGAACGCCCCGTCGGCCAGCACCTGCCCGCGATGCAGCAACGCCAAGTTGCCCCACACCGTGTGCGGTAACTGTGGTTGGTACAAGGGTCGCGTCGCCGTCGACGTCGGCTGATCTCCTCCCGGGCTTGTTCATGTTGCCCGTAGCAGTAGACGCCCTCGGGGGCGACAAGGCTCCTGCTGAAATTCTTGCTGGTGCCAAGCAGGCTGCAAGCGAAGGCATTCCCATCCTCCTCGTCGGGCCCGAAGGTCTCGCCGATCGCGGTGACTTGCCGCTGCACGTGGCTTCGGAGTTCATCGACATGCACGAAGAGCCGGCGAATGCCGTGCGCACGAAGAAGGACTCCACGCTCGTTCGTTCCGCCGAGTTGGTGCGTGATGGTGTGGCGAGCGCGATGATCTCGGCGGGCAACACCGGCGCCACGATGGCATCTGCGCTGCTGCGCATGGGTCGCATCAAGGGCGTCAAGCGTCCGGCGATCGCCACGCCGATTCCCGTTCCCGGGTCCACGCCCACCGTGCTGCTCGATGCTGGCGCGAACGCGGAAGTGGAAGCGCCGTGGCTCACGCAGTTCGCGACGATGGGGATGGTGTACGCCAAGGCGCGCTTCGGTATCGCCAACCCGCGGGTCGGCCTGCTGTCGATCGGTGAAGAGCCTGGCAAAGGCGACTCGCTGCGCAAAGAGGCGTATGAGTTGCTCGGTGCAGAAGCGGGAATCAACTTCATCGGCAACGTCGAGGGTCGCGACATCATGACCGACGATGTCGATGTCGTCGTCACCGACGGTTTCACCGGCAACGTGACGCTGAAGACGCTCGAGGGGACGATGAAGACGGTGGTGAAAGCGCTGTTCGCCGCGATCTCCGAACCCCAGTACAAGGAGCACGCCGACGCGCTGATGCCCGCGCTCTTCGGCCTGTACGGCCAGTTCGATCCGGACACCTACGGCGGAGCGATCCTCCTCGGAGTGGATGGCGTGTGCATCATTTCGCACGGTTCGTCCAGCGCGAGGGCCATGTTGAACGGCATCAAGGTGGCGAAAGAAATGGTCGACTGCAACATGGTTGGATTGATCACGGAGGCCCTGCACACAGAATGACTGAACCACTGCACGAACTGGCCGAGCGGATCGGTCATCGGTTCGGCGACGAGGAGCTCTTGCGAACTGCGCTTCGCCACAGGTCCTGGATCGCCGAAAACGACGGCCACGAATCCAACGAGCGGCTCGAATTCCTGGGCGACGCCGTACTCGGATGGGTGGTCGCCGACCTCGTCTACCGCCGGCACGACGACTTGGCGGAGGGCAAACTCACCGACTTGCGCAAGAGCGTGGTCAATGCGATCGCGCTCGGTGGAATGGCCGAAAGGCTCGGTGTCGGAGAACACCTCATGCTTGGTCGCGGCGAGGATGCGGCTGGTGGACGCCAGAAGACGTCGATCCTTTCCGACGCTCTCGAGGCGATCTTCGGCGCGATCTATCTCGACGCGGGAGCGGATGCCGCCTATCGGGTCATCTCGACACTGTTCCGTGAACAGATGGTGGAGGCGCTCGCCGGGCTCGATCGATTGGATGCCAAGACGAGACTGCAGGAACTTGCGTCGCGCGTGGGACGCGGACACGTGTCGTATCGCGTCACCGACGAAGGCCCCGATCACGAGAAGACGTTCTTCGCCACCGTGTTCGTGGGGGACCGTGAAATGGGTGCGGGTGAAGGGCGCTCGAAGAAGGCCGCCGAGCAGATCGCCGCAGAGATCGCCTGTGACGCGCTCGAAGCCGAGCGCCACTCGCGCTGATCGATGCCTGAACTTCCCGAAGTCGAAACGGTTCGCAAGGGGATCGCGTTACGCGCAGTCGGTCGAAGGATCGAGCGAGTCGAGGTCGGTCGTGAGCGCACTGTGCGTCGGTTCGGTCGCGAGGCGTTGATCGACGGACTCACCGGAACGGTGATCACCGCCGCCAACCGTCACGGCAAGTACTTGCTCTGTCCACTCGACTCGGGTGAACAGATGATGATCCACCTGCGGATGAGTGGTCGAGTGTTGTTCGCGCCATTGGGAAGCGAACGGCCGGCGCACACGCACGTGGTTCTGCACCTCGCGCCACTCGGTGACGAAGAACCATGTGAATTGCGTTTCGTCGATCCCCGTACGTTCGGCGAGGTGCTCGTGTTCGATCCCGCGAGCGCCGCAGAGCAGGTGCCGGAGTTGGCGCGACTCGGCCCCGATCCACTGGTGGACGAATTCACGCCCGACGTGCTGGCGAGCCGGTTGCGGGGCAAGCGCGGCAACATGAAAGCAACCCTGCTCGATCAGTCGGTGGTGGCCGGCATCGGCAACATCTACGCCGACGAGATTCTCCACCGTGCCGGGTTGCGCTGGTCACGCGTGCCGAGTTCGTTGCGCCGTGCCACCATCGAGCGATTGCATCTCTCGATCGTCGAGGTACTCGCCGAGGCGGTCGAGGCTGGCGGCAGCACGCTCGATGACACGCAGTACGTCGATGTATTCGGTGAGGAAGGTTGGTTCCAGACCCGTCACCGCGTCTACGGCCGTGCTGGCGAGCCATGCCTCACCTGTGGTCGCAGTCGAATTTCGCGCACCACGGTGGCGGGGCGCACCACGTGCTACTGCCGCGTGTGCCAAACCTGAGGGCTCGAGGGGGTGCCCTCGTCAACTACTCTCGCCGGTTGACGTGTTCCTCAAATCCCTGACCCTCAAAGGCTTCAAGTCCTTCGCCGATACCACGGTGATGGAACTCGAACCCGGCGTGACCGTGGTGGTGGGGCCGAACGGCTCCGGCAAATCCAACGTGGTGGACGCCATCGCGTGGGTGCTCGGCGCCCAGGCTCCGTCGTCGGTGCGCAGCCAGAAGATGGATGACGTCATTTTCGCCGGCACAGCCAAGCGGCCGGCCTTGGGTCGAGCCGAGGTCATCCTCACCATCGACAACTCGAACGGTCTTCTGCCCATCGAATTCAGCGAAGTCACCGTCAGCCGCACGTTGTTCCGCAGTGGCGAGAGCGAGTACGCGATCAACGGTGCGGAGTGTCGATTGCTCGACGTGCAGGAGTTGTTGAGCGACGCCGGTGTAGGACGACAACAGCATGTCATCGTCAGTCAGGGACAAATCGACGCGGTGCTGAACGCTCGCCCGGAAGATCGTCGTGCGATCATCGAGGAAGCGGCGGGAGTGTTGAAGCACCGCAAGCGACGCGAGAAGGCACAGCGTCGACTCGACGGGACGGAAGCGAACCTCCTGCGAGCGCAGGACTTGTTGCGCGAAGTGCGCCGCAACTTGAAGCCGCTCGAACGTCAAGCGGATGCTGCCCGTAGGCATGGCTCACTCGTCGAGGAGATGCGCGCCCTGCAGACGCACCTGCTCGGCCGCGAACTGCGGACGTTCAAGTCGCGCCTCACCAGCCTGTCGGGGGATCGTCTCGAGGGGGAAGAAGCGGAGCGCGCCCTACGCGCCGCGCTCGCCGCGCTCGACTCCACCGTGATGGCCGCGGAAGCGCAACTGTCCGCACGTGGCGACTCGGGTATCAACGACGAGTTGGTGCGCATCGAACAGTTGCGCGGGCGAGCCAAGGGTCTGCTCGCGGTTCTCGCGGAACGTCGTCGCTCCGTGGAACGTGACCGTGGCCAGCTGATGGACTCCGGTGTCGTGGCCACGCTCGAGGCGGATTCGGCGAGTTTGCGCGAAGAACTCGCCAAGGTGGAGGAGCAGATCGCTTCGATCGCTCGAATCGGTGCCGACGGTGGAGCGGAGCAGATGGCGACCCTCGAAGAGGCGCGTCAAGCGACCGAACGAATCGGTGCGCTCAACGGCGAAGTACGCGCACTGAACGACACGATCGATCGCCTGCGCAACACCGTTGCCACCGACTCGCGCAACGAAGTGGAATTGGCCCAGCGATTGGTGGACGCCGAGAGCGCTCGATCGGCCGCCGAAGCGTCACTCGATTCCGCGCTCGCGTTGTTCGCCACTGCTCAGTCAGATGCCACGAACGCGGCGGCAAGGGCCGAGGCGTTGCAATTGGCACTCGATGCCAATGCCGTGGGTGTCTCGGCGATTCGTGACTTGGATGGCGCACTCGGTTCTCTCGAGCAACTGATCGACATCGATGCAGAGCGTCGTGTGGCGGTGCAGGTGGCACTCGGCGACTCGTTGTCCGCCGTGGTGGCCAAGAGCCGTGACGCGGCTCAACGCGCTCTGCAGGAACTCCGTCAGGGGGGCAAGGCGGGCGCGGTGTTGGCACTCAACTCCATCACCACCGTGCCGTCTAAGCCGATCATCGCCAATGCAACCAGCCTGCGCACCCACGTTCGGGCGAAGGCTGGTGAGAACGAAGTGCAGGTCAATCGACTGCTCGACGTGTTGTTGGCCCGCGTGGTGTTCGTCCAGTCGTGGGCCGAAGCGGTCGATGCCGCCCTTGCCCTTCCCGATGTGGTGGTGGTGTCCGGCGAGGGCGATCGCTTCGCCTCGAGTGGTCTGCGCGTGGGCGCGGCAGCCGTCACGGCAGCCGCCCTGCAGGAGGCGGTCGTTCGTGCCGAGCGTGCCCGTGACGCGCTCGCCAGGGCCGAAGTGGACGTGCAGCAAGCGCGGACCCGTTTGGTGCAGGCTCGCGACGCGGAGACGTCCGCTCGAATTCTTCTGATGCGTCAGCGAGAGACGAGTGCAGCGAACAACACCAGCCTGAGCGGTTCGTACGACCAACTCCGCTCGGTGCAGGCCGAGTTGCACGGGTTGCTCTCGGTGTTGCGCAACGACATCGAAGTTAAGACCGCCGGCTTGCAGGAGCGCCGGGTGTTCCTTCGTTCGCGTCTGGAGGAAGTGGAATCTCGCCTCGCCCAGGACGCCGAAGCGCGTGATGCGGCCGCCGAGCGTCGCAGCCGCATCGAGTCCACCTTGACCGCGCTCGTGCGCCTGAGCGACTTGGTGGAGAAGCACGCCACCGCGCTCGACGTCCGCCAGGGTGAGTTGAACGAGGTTCGTCGCCGCCAGAGCGACGAGGTGCGGGCGATCTCCCAGCGCTTGGATGACGCGCGCAAGGAGCGTGCAGGAAAGGAACGGCAACTCGAGGAGCGCCGCGAGCGCAACCGTCGCATCGAGGTGGAAGAAGCAGAAGTGAAGATGCGCATGGAGGCGACGGTCGAGACCCTTCGTCGCGACCACTCGATCGAACCGGAAGCTGCAATCGCGGCGCCGATGCCCGAACTGCCCGATGGCGTGTCGCCGATCGCTCGTGTACGCGAGCTCGAGCGTGAATTGCGTCTGATGGGTCCGATCAATCCACTCGCGCTGCAGGAGTTCGAGGAATTGCAGAAGCGCAACGTCTTCCTCGAGGAGCAGTTGGAGGACGTCAAGAACACCCGTCGCGAATTGATCAAGGTGATCAAGCAGGTGGACCTCGAGATCCAATCCACCTTCGCCTCGGCATTCGCCGACGTGAGCGACAATTTCGACAAGTTGTTCTCGATGCTCTTCCCGGGTGGTGCCGGAAAGTTGATGCTCACCGCGCCGCACGATCTGCTGAACACCGGTATCGAGGTGGAGGCGAAGCCGAGCGGCAAGAACATCAAGAAGCTGTCTCTGCTCTCGGGTGGAGAGCGCTCACTCACCGCACTCGCCTTCCTCTTCGCGGTGTTCCGTTCGCGACCGTCCCCGTTCTACGTGATGGACGAAGTCGAAGCGGCGCTCGACGACGTGAACCTGTTGCGCTTCTTGAGCCTCGTGAGTGAGTTCCGCAAGGACGCGCAGCTCCTGATCGTCAGCCACCAGAAGCGCACCATGGAGGCCGGCGACTGCCTCCTCGGTGTGACGATGCAACCGGGTGGCTCGTCGAAGGTGGTCGTCGAGCGCGCCAGTCACACCCCTGCCTAGCGTGTAGGCGTCATGTCGCAGAACTCGCTGCAGATCCTCTTCCTCGCTCTCGCCGTCATCGGTCTGGTGTTCGGCATCGGTGTCGTGTTGGTGGGTCGTCGTCGCGGTCAGAAGCGGCCCGAAGTATCTGCACCGAAAGTCACGGCCCCAGAGATAACCGAGCCACAGGTCGTTGAGCGACCAGTAGTCGTCGAACCGCGCAGCGTGCGCGATCGGTTGGCCAAGGCCCGTGCCAACTTCTCAGGGGCCATGGCTTCGGTGATCTCACGAGGCGCCATCGAACAGTCCGCATGGGACGACTTGGAGGAGGCGCTGCTCCTCGCCGATGTCGGCGTGCACGTATCGCGCGGGCTCCTCGACGAGTTGAAGGCCAAGGTGGCGGCGAAGGAGATCGAGCGTTCGGCCGACCTGGTGTCTGCTCTCCGCGAGTTGATGAGCGCGCGTCTCGCTGGCGCGGATCGGTCGTTGCGCTTCGACGCGTCCCTCGCTGCACCGAACATCTGGTTGATGGTGGGTGTCAATGGCGCAGGCAAGACGACGTCGCTCGGCAAGATCTCTGCCCAACAACACGCTCTCGGTCGTTCGGTGTTGATGGCCGCGGGCGACACGTTCCGTGCCGCTGCAGGGGAGCAACTCGCGATGTGGGCCGAGCGATCGGGTGCCGACATCGTTCGGGGCAGTGAAGGCGGGGATCCGTCGTCGGTCATCTTCGATGCCGTTCAGCGCGCCGAGTCGCGCAAGATCGACCTCGTGCTTGCCGACACCGCGGGTCGACTGCAGAGCAACGTCAACCTGATGGAGGAGTTGCGCAAGGTTCGCCGGGTGGCGGAAAAGGGTGCTGGCAAGGTCACCGAAGTGCTTCTCGTGATCGACGCGACGACGGGCCAGAACGGTTTGTCACAGGCCAAACAGTTCGCCGAAGCGACGCAGGTGACCGGGGTGGTGCTCACCAAGATGGACGGCTCGGCGAAGGGCGGCATCGTGTTCGCGATCGAAACCGAACTCGGGATTCCCGTGAAGTTGGTCGGTCTCGGCGAGACGATCGACGACCTCGTCGCATTCGAGCCAGCAGAGTTCGTCGCCGCGCTCTTCGACTGAGCGTGAAACTGGCTCGCTAGTAGCCTGCCCGTCACCATGTTCGACACACTCGGCGATCGTCTCGGCGGAGTCTTCAAGCGGATCCGCAGCAAGGGTCGGCTCACCGAGAAGGACGTCGATGAGATGCTCGCAGAGATCCGTACTGCGCTGCTCGAGGCCGACGTCAACGTACGCGTGGTCCGCGCCTTCGTGGATCGGGTCCGCGTCCGCGCCATCGGTGTCCAGGTCTCCCAGGCCCTCGATCCCGGCCAGCAGGTGGTCAAGATCGTCAACGAGGAATTGGTCGCGATCCTCGGTGGCGAGTCGTTCAAGATCACCTACGCCTCGCAGCCGCCCACCGTGGTGTTGATGGCAGGTCTGCAGGGTTCGGGAAAGACGACGAGCGCAGCCAAGTTGGCCAACTGGTTCAAGTCGCAGGGTCGCAACCCGATGCTCGTCGGGGCCGACTTGCAGCGCCCGGCTGCCGTGGAGCAGTTGCGAGTGCTCGGCTCTCAGATTGGCGTGCCGGTGTTCTCCGAGACGAGCGATCCCGTGTCGGTGGCACGCAACGGTCTCGACGAGGCGCGCAGGCTCGGTCGAGACGTGCTCATCGTCGACACCGCGGGACGCCTCGCGATCGATGAAGCGATGATGCGCGAGGTCGCCGAGATTTCGGACGTCGTATCGCCGCACTTCACGTTCCTCGTCGTCGATGCCATGACCGGTCAGGACGCCGTGACGGTGGCCAAGTCGTTCGACGAGACACTGTCGATCTCGGCGGTGATCCTCTCCAAGCTCGACGGTGACGCGCGTGGTGGAGCAGCGCTGTCGGTGAAGGAGGTGATCGGCAAACCGGTCGCTTTCGCCGCAATCGGTGAGAAGATCGACGCCTTCGAGCAATTCCATCCCGATCGCATGGCCAGCCGCATTCTCGGCATGGGTGACGTGCTCACCCTGATCGAACAAGCCGAGAGGGTCTTCGAGAAGGATCAGGCCGAAGCCGCGGCAGCGAAGTTGATGGAGGGCGAGTTCACGCTCGATGACTTCCTCGACCAACTCCAACAACTGAAGAAGATGGGCCCGTTGTCGGGCGTGCTCGGGATGTTGCCCGGTGTGCCGAAGGAGATGAAGAACGCGAGCGTCCCCGACGACATGTTGAAGGTGACCGAAGCGATCATCCATTCGATGACTCCAGAAGAGCGGCGCCGACCGGAGATCATCAATGGCTCGAGGCGTACCCGCATCGCCCAGGGCAGTGGCACCCAGGTGGCCGACGTCAATCGATTGGTGAAGCAGTTCTCAGAAATGCAGAAAATGATGAAGAAGATGGGTGGGGGTAAGGGCGGCAAGGGGCTGGCCAACCTCGGGGCGGCGTTGGGCTCTCCGCTTCGCCCCCGATAGCCTCACAGCCATGTCCGTAAAGCTTCGCCTCACCCGAGTGGGCAAGACCAAGCAGCCGCACTATCGCATCGTGGCTGCCGACACCCGCTCGGCCCGCGATGGTCGTTTCCTCGACATCGTCGGCAACTCTCACCCTCAGTCCGATCCGTCGGCGCTCGTCGTCGACAACGCCAAGGCGCTGAAGTGGCTGAAGCAGGGCGCACTCCCCAGCGAGCGCGTGAAGAAGTTGCTCGAAGTGTCGGGCGCGTGGGCCGAGTTCCAGGCCACCAAGAAGTCCAAGTAAGGACTCCCGTGTCCGTGGCACCCGTCGCTACCTCGGTGCTCACCCACGTGGTGAAGAGCATCGTCGATGATCCGAACGCCGTGCAGGTG
Organism: Ilumatobacteraceae bacterium; assembly: GCA_046093585.1. Taxonomy (GTDB): domain Bacteria; phylum Actinomycetota; class Acidimicrobiia; order Acidimicrobiales; family Ilumatobacteraceae; genus UBA3006. Next base: position 12,614 of record JBJTFU010000143.1, read on the forward strand.
GAAGGTTTCGACGAGGGCGAGAACAAGGTGTTGCTCGAGGTGCGCGTCGGTGACGGTGACCTTGGTCGCGTGATCGGTCGTCGTGGTCGCACGGCAATGAGCATTCGCAACGTGGTGCGGGCCGCAGCCGCACGTGACGGAGTAGACGTCGATGTCGACTTCGTCGACGACTGACGCCACCCCGCAGGGTCTGTTGCATGTCGGCCGGATCGGCCGGGCGCACGGCGTGAAGGGCGAGCTCTACGTCTCCTTGTTCTCCGGTCATCCTCTACGTGTGGCCGCTGGTGCCAGGTGGATGGTGCGCAACGAATGGTTGGAAGTGGACCACTGCAAGCCGCAAGGTGATCGCTGGCTCGTCTCTTTCCGGCAGGTGACGGATCGTGATGCTGCGGAGAAGCTCGTCAACCGCGAGGTCTACGCCGAACCGATCGACGATCCGAACGTCGTCTGGGTGCACGAGCTCATCGGCGCAGAAGTGTTCGACAAGGACGGAACTGGGTACGGGAAGTGCTCCGCAGTGATCGACAATCCCGCCCATCCGATCATGGAGTTGGAGAGCGGCGCGCTCGTGCCCACCGTGTTCATCGTGTCGCGTGAGCCGGGGCGTGTGGTGATCGACGCGCCGGAAGGACTGTTCGACGATGCGGATTGACGTCTTCTCCCTGTTCCCACGGCTCGTGGATGACTTCTGCAGCGAGAGTCTGCTCGGTCGTGCCCGTCAGCAACGGATCGTCGACCTGCGTTGTCACGACCTTCGCGAGCACACCACCGACGTGCATCACACGGTGGATGACTCGCCCTTCGGGGGTGGCGCGGGGATGGTGATGATGGCCGACCCGATCTTCCAGTCGGTCGAGCGCGCGCAGGCACCTCGACCGTTGTTGTTGCTGTCGCCGGGCGGCCGCAAGTTCGATCAAGCGATGGCGCATCGACTCAGCGAGCTCGACGGCTTCAGCCTGTTGTGTGGCCGATACGAAGGCGTGGATCACCGAGTGGTGGAGCACCTGGTCGATCACGAGGTCTCGATCGGCGACGTCGTGCTTGCTGGCGGTGAAGTGGGAGCGTGCCTGATCATCGAGGCCGTGACCCGTTTGCTTCCGGGTGTGATGGGGAACGACACTTCGTCGATCACGGAGAGCTTTGGCGAGTCGGGGACGTTGGAGGAGCCACAGTTCACGAGGCCAGCCGAGTACCGCGGCTGGAGCGTGCCCGAGGTGCTGCGCTCAGGCGATCACGGCAGGATCGAGCGCTGGCGGCAGGCACAGGCTCTCCACCGCACGATCGCCAGTCGTCCCGACCTGATGACCCACCGCGAACCGCTCACCGACGAGGAAATCCGCCTGTTGGAAGAGTTCCCCGCCGTCCCGTATCCTTCATCGTTCAGTTCCGGCGGCTGATAGGCCGCATTTTCAAAGGACCGCAGATGAAGACCACCGACATCGTTGACAGCCAGAACAAGCGCAACGACCTCCCCCAAGTACGCCCCGGTGACGAGGTGAAGGTGCACGTGCGAGTGGTCGAAGGCGGCAAGGAGCGCGTCCAGATCTTCCAGGGCAACGTGGTGGCGATCGCAGGTTCAGGAATCGGCGAGAGTTACACCGTCCGCAAGCTGTCCTATGGAGTGGGTGTCGAGCGCACCTTCCCGTTCCACAGCCCCTCCGTGGCCAAGCTCGAGGTGGTGCGTCGAGGAGACGTGCGCCGAGCCAAGTTGAACTATCTCCGAGACCGTAAGGGCAAGTCGGCCAAGGTGCGCGAGAAGCGCGAAGACCAGTAGTTCACTCGGGTCGCCGCACACTTTGAATACCGACGACCTCGACAACTTCGAAGCCGAGCGCGAGATGCAGCTCGCACAGGAGTATCAGGACGTCGTCGGCATGTTTCGTTATGCCGTCGAAACCGACCGGCGTTTCTATCTCGCCAACAACGTGGACGTTCGCGTGTTGAGCGAGGGGCCACGCCCGATCCTCGAGGTGGAACTGAGCGACGCATGGGTGTGGGACATGTACCGCAAGAGCCGATTCGTCCCCAAGGTGAAGGTGCTCAGCTTCAAGGACCTCAACGTCGAAGAACTTCCCAAGGTGGATCTCTAGGCAGAGCCCGCGGGCGATGGGGCGAAGACCTCGTCGCCACTCATTATCAGCGCCGTGGTTGGCGCATTGTGGCACGCAACTTCCGCTCCAAGCGTGGCGAACTCGATGTGGTCGCCTTCAGGGATGGTGTGCTCGCCGTGGTGGAGGTGAAGGCGCGACGATCGGACGGCTTCGGTGATCCGTTGGAGTCGATATCTCCCGCGAAGCAACTGCGCGTGCGCAGAGCCACGAGTGACTTGCTGGAGTCACAGGGAGCGTCACTGAGAGGCCTGCGAATCACCCGGGTGCGCTACGACGCCGCGAGCGTGCTCGGCAGTCGAGTGGAGGTGCTGGAGGACGCGTTCTGAACGGAGTTGCTCAGTCGTTGGCCGCTTCGCCTTCCCAGCACGCGTAGTGCCAGTGGCGTCGCAGGTCGGGCGCATCCCGCGGAACGCACACGTAGTGGCCCATGCCCGCGGGAATGTCTCGGTTGCATCCGGGGCACACGTACTGCTTGCGCGCCTCGAAGGGCTGCACGCGACGAACTTCGACTGGTCCGTACAGACCGTGCCACATGCTCACCCGAAGAACGCCCACGCCACGATTGCCGCGATGATCACGAAGGCCGAGCCGACCATCAGGATGTCGCTCGGGCGCTTCACGCGTTTGCGCATTGGGTTGAATCCCATTCCTTCAGTATTGTCTCGTTGATGGAAACCTTGCTGGTCTCTCGCCGAGACGGTGTCGTCACGGTGACGATGAATCGTCCGGCGAAGAAGAACGCCGCCAACGACGTGATGTGGCGGGAACTCCTCGAGACGTTTCGTGAGGTGGCGGCAAACCCTGACGATCGGGTGATGGTGCTCACGGGTGCTGGTGGTGAGTTCTGCAGCGGCGCCGACCTCTCCAGCCGCGGTGACCAGAGTCAAATGAGTCCACATGAGCGGATGCAAGTGATCACGGATGTCTGCCTTGCGCTCCAGCGGCTACCGAAACCGACGATCGCCAAGGTCCGGGGTGTGGCCGTGGGCGCAGGGTGCAACATGGCCTTGGTCTGTGACTTGGTGGTGGCGGGCGAGGACGCGCGCTTCTCGGAGATTTTCAGCAAGCGAGGGCTCTCCGTCGACTTCGGCGGAACTTGGGTGCTGCCGCGACTCGTCGGCATGCATCGGGCAAAGGAGTTGGCGTTCTTTGCCGAGATCGTCTCAGCGAAGGATGCGCTGGAGATCGGTCTCGTCAACCGCGTTCTCTCGAACGACGAGTTGGACGCATTCGTGGATGACTGGGCGAACCGGCTCGCCGACGGCCCACCGATTGCCCTCGCCCACACCAAACGAATGTTGAACGACTCGTTCGATGTGACACTGCAGCAGGCACTCGAGGAAGAAGGTGCGGCACAGGTCGCCAACTTCGGCACGCGTGACGTCGTCGAGGCGATGGCCGCGTTCCTCGAGAAGCGCGAGCCGCGCTTCACTGGCCGCTAACCGATCGCCAGCGCCAAGTCCCACTAGCGTTCGTCGTGTGGTGAGACGTGCCCTCGTGGGTTTGTTGCTGGCACTCGTGCCCGGAGTGGCGCTGGCCACGACCGAGCCGGTAGAGACGACCATTCCTGCGGAGGAGGCGATTCCCGACGAGCAGGGGGGTGTCGCCGACACGCCGGTCGTGATTGCGCCGCAGACCCCGAGTGCGGTGACGACGATCCCGAGTGGATGTCCCACACCGATGTCGCCCCAGATGGTGTTCATCGGTGAACTCGTTTCATTGGGGGAGTCGACGGCGACGTTTCGCGTGGTCCAGATCCGTGCGGGAATCCCCGCGGGCTACGTGAACGACGATCTCGTGGAGGTTCGTTACGGACAGGATGCGAAGTTCCTCGAGGTGGGGAGGCGCTACCTCGTCGGTGCGGCAAGTGACACGTACTCACCGGTTCTCATCTCCAAGGTTCGCGAGGATGCGCCGCTGTTCGGTGGTGACGCGGTGATCGGTGTCGGTGACGTGGGCACCTGTCCACGGGTCGAGGACCCCGTTCGCACGCTGAACGAGGACGGTTCCACGATCGACACCGCGGTGTTGTCGCCGTTGCGCGGCTCGCTGCCCGTGCTCGCACTGATCCTGTTGTTCGCGGTGGCACTGTCGCTCGTCGTGCTCGTGGCGGCGGTCATGATGCGCACCATGATCCGCGGCGCAGCCCGCGGTTTGCGTCGACGCCGCTGATCAGCGCGTCGCGTTGGCGAGCGAGCGCAGTTCCTGCACGGCGGCACCCAGGCCACCCTCGTGCTTGAACAACGCGCTGCCGGCAATGAGCACGTTCGCCCCTGCACGTGCTGCACCTTGGACGGTGGTGGCGGAGATTCCGCCGTCCACTTCCACGTCCACACTGTCCTCGAGACCCGCCTCGTTGACCATGCGGCGAACCTCGGCGATCTTCGGTTCCATCGTGGAGATGTACGACTGACCTCCGAAGCCGGGGTTCACCGTCATCACGAGGACGAGATCGACCAGATCGAGCACATTGGCCACTTCGCTCGGCGGCGTGCTGGGGTTGAGCGCGACTGCCGCGGTCGCGCCGAGTTCACGAATGTTGCCGAGTGTGCGATGCAGGTGGGTACACGCCTCGGCATGCACGATCAACCGCTGGCACCCGGCCTCCACGTATCGCTTGGCCATCACGTCGGGCGTGAGCACCATCAGGTGTGCCTCATAGGGGAGTGTGGTCAATGCCCTGGTGGAGGCAATGACGTCTGGCCCGAACGTGAGGTTCGGCACGAATTGCCCATCCATCACGTCCCACTGGATGAGATCGACGCCGGCCGAGTCCAGCGCCACGATGGCTTCACCCAGTTTGGAGAAGTCGACAGGGAGCACCGACGGAGCGATCTGAATCGGGCGCGCCACGAAGAGCATCCTAACGATTCGTCGGCCTCCTAGAGTTCTCGCGAATGGAACGAGTGCAAATCGAACGTCTCGTGGCAGGCGGTGACGCACTCGCCCGGATGGCCGATGGCCGAGTTGCGTTCGTGGAGGGTGCACTCCCTGCCGAAGTGGTGGACGTCGAGGTGGTGCAGGCGAAGAAGGACTTCGTCAAGGCACGGCTCGTCGAGGTGATCGAAGCCTCGAATGATCGAGTCGTTCCGCCGTGTTCGCACGTCGTGGACGGATGCGGCGGATGTTCGTGGCAACATCTGTCGCCCACCAAACACTTGGCTACGAAGGCAGAGATCGTCCGTGAGTCATTGCGTAGGGTGGGCAAACTCGGCGCCATCGAGGTCCGCGAAGGCGGATCCGTCCCCGCCGATCATGCGCGCACCACGCTGCGCATGGCAGTGATGCCCTCTGGTCGGCTCGGTTTCCGCCGTGCGCAGTCGAACGACGTGGTCGGTATCTATTCGTGTCTCGTGGCGCATCCGCTGTTGCAGGAGTTGATCTCGGGTTCCCGTGTGAGTGGGGCTGCTGAGGCGACGTTGCGGTGTGGCGTTGCGAGTGGTGATCGGGGAGTGTGGCTGCACGACGAACGTGGGGGGAACGAAAAGAGAGCCGTCATCGAGGGCATCCCCGACGACGTGCAGGTCGGACGACGGGCGATCATCCGCGAGTCGATACACGGCGTCTCGTTGGAGGTCACGATGTCGTCGTTCTTCCAGTCGTCGCCGCAGGCAGCGGAGCTGATCGTTTCGGCCGTCAACGAAGCGGCTGGCGATACTGCGCTTTCCGGCGAGGATGGTCCGATCGTCGACGCCTACGGCGGATGCGGCCTGTTCGCCGCGACCCTCGTCGATCTGGACGTACCGGTGACGCTCGTCGAATCGAACAAGTCGGCCTGCGCGGACGCGCGCAGGAACCTCGTCGACCACAAGGCGCGAGTCGAAGAAATCGCCTTCGAGCAGTGGCAGCCGACACGAGCAGGACTGGTGATCGCCGACCCCGCGCGCAGCGGCCTCGGTAAAGCCGGCGTCGCTTCGATCGCGGGAACGCGGGCACGGACCGTGGTTCTCGTCAGTTGCGATGCCGTCGCCGGTGCGCGAGACACCGCCCTGCTGGTCGAGGCGGGGTATGAATGTCACGGCGCCGAGGTGCTCGACGTGTTCCCGTACACGCACCATGTCGAGGTGGTGTCGCGCTTTACGCTGAAGCCGTGAAACGTCTCCTCGTCGCGGGTCTCTTCGTCGTTGCTGCATGCAGTTCCGGGGCACCCGGTGACGAGTCGGTGTCGACGTTCGCCCCGGACCCAGACGTATCCATCTCGATTCCGTCCGAGGAGGAGTTGCAGGAACAACTTCGGCGCGCCGAGGAGTTCGCCCTCACGGTGATCGGACTAGCCGAGCAAGATGCTGTCGACGCCATCGAAGCGGAGGGCCTGATTGCACGCGTCGTCGCGCGCGACGGCGAGTTCTACGCAGTCACCGAGGACTACTCGGTGTCGCGAATCAACTTGGTGATCGAATCTGGGTTGGTCACCGAGGCAACCGTCGGCTGAATCCGTTCGTCGCTCGGTAAGGAATGCCCCGAGTGCCCGGTCCTAAGGTGAGTTCATGAAGAAGTTGGCGGTCGTCGTGCTCGCGCTGGCAGTCCTGTTCGTTGGTGGGCCGTGGGTCTACATCAACCTGATTCGCGAAGATGCTCCTGCGGAATTGAGTTTGGCCGAGTCCACCAGCGTTTCGGCCGAGACGACGGTCGTCGCCGAACCGTTCGATGTGAATGGAACGTGGCGAGTGGGTGCAGGATCGCTGGCCGGATACCGAGTCGACGAGATCCTCTTCGGGCAAGACGTCACTGCCGTCGGTCGTACCGATGCAGTCACTGGTGAGTTCGTGATCGAGGGGGAGTCGGTGATCTCTGCCCGATTCAGCGTCGACCTCACCCAGGTGACGAGCGACAGCAGCCGGCGAGACTCGCAGTTCGCCAATCGAATCATGGATGTGCTCAATTTCCCGACGGCGGAGTTCGTGCTTGACAGCCCGATCGAGTTGCCGCCCGCGGCGCTGGCAGGGGATGAGTTCTCCGTCGCAGCCACTGGAACCTTGACCCTTCGCGGGAAGAGTGGGCCGGTGGAGATGATGTTGACTGCCCGCCTCGACGGTTCGTCGATCGAAGTCTCTGCGTCCACCGAGATCGTCTTTGCCGATTGGGGAATTCCGGATCCGTCGCTCCCAGGAGTGACGACGGAAGACTTCGGTACCTTGGAAGCTCTCTTGAAGATGGAGAAGTCATGACCGGTCAACGGAGTCGACGCGAGGTTCTTGCCCTCTGGGCAGCGGGACTCGTGGGACTTGTGGGAGGTTTCGGTGCGGGCAATGCCTCGGCCACCCCGATTGCTGGCGGATCATGTGTCAAGAAAGGGAGAACCCGCAAGGTAGGAAAGAAGACGTTCGTGTGTCGCGAACGTGATGGTCAGCTCGTGTGGGTGAACAAGAGGGCGGGCAATGCCTCGACGGTGTCGAGCGCGCGACCCGTTCCAGCGATCCCGCTGAATGAACTCGTGATCGGTACACCGAAGATCGTCATCGTCGCCGACTCGGCAGGGATGAAGCGGTACGTCGGTTTCAGTCGCACTTCGAGTGGTGTCGTCGCATTCGATCCCAAGTGCACGCATCAGGGCTATCAATTGGAGGTCAGTGGTGGTGAGTGGTACTGCGACTACCACGGCTCTCGCTTCGAAGGGGAAACGGGCTCGGTGATCACGGGTCCCGCCCGAACCACGTTGCGTCGTTACCCCACCGAGGATCGGTCGGGGACCATCTTCGTGACGATGTGAGGGTCGTTTCGGCTCGACTTCCCCGGTGAGTCAGCCGAGGGAGAGCAGCGCGACACCGAGCGCGGTGGCACCGATTCCCACTGCTTGCCACCAGCGCATTCGCTCGCCGTTGAACACCACCGAAAGAATCACCGCGGCAGTACCGAATTGCGATGAGGCGACGGCCACCACGCCGGAGTCTCCGTCGCGAAGTGCAAGTTGCATCGAGCCGAGTGCCCCGATGCCGAGTGTTCCGGCCGCAACGGCCCACTTGATGGTGGATCCACGTGGGCAGAGATACGGAGCGTGAGTTCGACTTGCGCCGCCCATCCCATCCATCGAGGGTCGCTTGGCCATGTAGACGGCGAGCAAAGACAGCATCACGAGCCCCGTTGCACGTTGGGTGACGATCGGGGTCAGTCCAGCTTCTGAACGTGCCTCGCCCATCACCGTGAAGGCAAGACCGAATGCGAGTCCTGATCCGATTCCGAGAGTGAACCCCTGGCGAACACTTCCGGCCGTGCCTGGTTGGTATCCGGTGAGCGCGAGCGCCATGAGCCCGACGGCGACACCGATCGATGGAACGGTTCCCGGGCGGATCCCTCGGGCGAGGTCGATCACCAACGGTACGGCGGCTGCCAACACCGACGAACTTGGTGCCACGATGCCCATTCGTGCGACGGCGTATCCGCGGTACAGCTGCAAGAGTCCGATCATCATGAACACACCTGCCACAGAGCCGACGAGTGAATCACGCACCGACCACATGCCGGGGTCGAGCAACAACACCAAGGGCGCGAGGATCAGTGAGACGAGGTTGGCGGTGCGTGCGACCGTCACGCTGGAGACGTTTCGCGCAGCGCGAGCCGCACAGAAATCCGACGATCCGAAGAGGACGGCGGCCGCGACGGCAAGAGTGAGCAAATGTTCCCTGCGGTCTAGACGCGGCGAGAGGAATCGGTGAGTCGCGCTTCCAGGGGATAGCGACTGAGGCGTTCCACGTGATCAGCGTGAATGAAGAACTGATCTTCCAACTTGACACCTTGACGCGTTACCGGATCTCCGATGTAGCTCTCGATGCACAGCACCATGCCGGGGAGCATCTCACCCGGCAGACCGTAGGCTCCCTCGCCAATTCGTGGCACGTTTGGGTATCCGCCCGCCAACCCGAGACCGTGCGCCAGCTGGTAATAGCCGTAGTCGCGGTAGCGCTCGGGTACGTCGAAAGCCTGGCGGGCAAACTCTTCAAAGCTGCGACCAGGAGCAAGGTTCGACGCGTTGTGTTCGAGTTGCTCGAGCGCGAGTCTGTAGATCGCTCGTTGCTGGGGGGTTGCCGTTGTATTTCCGCACAGGAAGGTCCGCGAGAAGTCGATCGAGTAGCTATGCAAACTCATCGCATCGGTATCGAAACAAACAAGATCACCGTCGGCGAGCTGATGATCTGAGGACTCCAGGAAGTAGGGGAATGTCCGTTCTCCTGCCTGCAGCAAACGAGTGACGACGTACTCGCCACCGTGGGCGATGAGCCCTCGATGAAATGCGGCCCATACTTCGTTCTCGGTCACGCCAGGCGCGATGGCGCATTCGAGCTCCCTCGTTGCCGCCTCCACCACGTTCATCGCTTGGCGGATCGCGTCCAGCTCGGCGCCCTGCTTGATGGCCATCGCCAGCTGGATCGTCGGGCCTGCATCGAGGAGACGCAACCCCTTCTCTCTCAGTGAGTCAGTCATCGGAAACTCGAGCTTTTCCACCGCGATTCTGGTTTCGCCCGTTCCGAGATGGCTGAGGAAGAGCGAGTGGATCTCGTCAGCAAATGCCGAAACCTGGTCCGCATAGAGCACCGTCTTCTTCGCGGTGATCCCCGGTGCGGGTCGAATCTCGTCGATCTCGGGTAAGTCGGCAGCCAAGTGTTCGCAGCCTGCGAATTCGAACAAGATGGTGTAGCCGTCTTGGAACAGCAGCATGAATCGGTCAGGTCCAGTGAACCCGTGGATGGTCATGTTCCGCGCGCCGGTGGCATAAAGGATGCTGATCGGATCAGAGGTGAGGATTGCGGGAACTCCCGCGCTGCGCATGACATCGAGTAACCGACACTTACGAATCCATGCAAGAGTTGTTGCATCGACAGTCACGGACATGGGCCGAGGGTAGTTGATCCGTTCGACCTGAAGTGGTGCCCCCCCTGGGATTCGAACCCAGGACCTGCGGATTAAGAGTCCGTTGCTCTGACCAGCTGAGCTAGAGGGGCCTAATGACGGGTCGCATCCTATGTCATTCGGTTTGTTGGCCGAAAATGCGTTGCGGACGTCTCGTCATGTCCAGTTGCGAACATGACGGACGTACCGCTCGAATTGGGGTGGACGAGGGGTCTCGAACCCCCGACCTCCAGGACCACAACCTGGCGCTCTAGCCAACTGAGCTACGCCCACCGCGTGGGGGTCAGTGTAGGCTGACGGCGACAAATTGAGGGGTTGATAACCATGTCAGCGACGAGTCAATCGCTGCGAGATTCACTGGCTCTCCGAGCCAAAGAGATCACGACCCGAGAGCTGGAGACTTACGCCGAGCGCACGGCGGGCTCCCAGCGGGCCAACGCCCGCGCCCGCAAGGTGCTCCCGCTCGGAGTCCCGTCCAGTTTCCAGGCCTACGACCCGTACCCGTTGGTGGTCCGCCGATCCGAAGGTCCTTGGATGGAGGACGTCGACGGCAACCGCTACACCGATTACGACATGGGCTTCGGCGCCCTGTTCGTCGGTCACGGTCACCCCACGGTGAAGTCCGCAATCGAGGCGCAGCTCGGCAACGGGACGTTGTTCGTCACCCCGTGCGAAGGCAATGCCGAGGTGGCCGAGATGCTCGCAGAGCGGTACGGCTTGCCGATGTGGCGCTTCACCAACTCGGGCACCGAAGCGACGATGGACGCGATCCGTGTGGCGCGCGCCGCCACGGGTCGACACAAGATCGTGAAGGTGGAAGGCGGCTACCACGGTCATCACGACGAAGTGATGGTGTCGATGAAGCCGCCGCTGCATCTTGCCGGTCCGGCCGACGCGCCGAACTCGGTGCCTGCATCCGCGGGCAATTCGCCGAACGTCGTTGCCGCCACCATCGTCGTGCCGTACAACGACGTCGATGCACTCGCGCGTGTCTTGAAGGCGGGTGACATCGCCTGCTTCATCGTCGAGCCGGCGATGGAGAACATCGGCATCTGTCTGCCGCAACCCGGTTACTTGAAGGCGGTCCGTGAAGTCACGGAGCATTACGGAACCCTGCTCGTGTTCGATGAAGTGAAGACAGGAATCACCGCCGGTTGGTCGGGTGCGTCTGGCGCAGTCGGCGTGAAGCCCGATCTCGTCGCGCTCGCCAAGTCCATCGGCGGCGGTTTGCCGCTCGGCGCCTTCGGCGGACGTCAAGACCTGATGGATTGGATCACCGAGGGAAAGGTGATCCACCTCGGCACGTACAACGGAAACCCGTTGTGCATGGCGGCCGCACGTGCAGTGCTCGCCGACGTGTGTACTCCGGAGACCACGCAGGAAACGATCGATCGCAACGCATTGTTGATCGGTGCGGTCAACGGTTTGATTGACGGTGCCGGCTTGCCCGCGCACACCGTGCAATTCGGCGCGAAGGGCTGCGTCACCTGGTCGGAAGAGCCGATTCGCAACTACCGCGACTACAAGGCGACCGATTTCGATCTCGCATTCGCCCAGTGGATCCACGGGATCAACCGTGGCGTCCTGTTGCCGCCCGGTCTCGACGAGCAGTGGCTGATCTCGGTGATGCACACGGACGCCGATGCTCTCCACTACGCCAACGTGTTCGAAGAGTTCGTCCAAGATTTGACCGCATGACCGACGAACGAGTTCAGCCACGATTGGTGCAAGGTTTGCTGCGGGGCATTCGGAGACGGTGCGCGCACTGCGGCGGCAAGGGCGCATTCTTCACCGGTTGGTACTCCACGCAGGATCGGTGCAAGACATGCGGCGTGAAGTGGCAGCGGAATACCGAGGGCTTCCAACTAGGCGCCGCAGCGGTCAACATCATCGTCACGGGTGGATCGCTCCTCACCGTGATGTTGATCGGCGTGATCCTGACCTATCCCGAAGTGCCGACATGGCCGCTCATCGCCGTCGTCGGTTCAGTGGCGCTCGTCGTCGGAATCGGCGGATATCCGATGAGTTACACGATGTGGTTCGCCGTCGACCTCTTCATGAACCATCTGAGCGACGAGGAGTTGGCTGACGCCGCAGCCCACTCGAGCGAGGCCGGCAGCCAGGTCAGTTGAGGGCGGCGGGCGGATTCGCTCGGTCGAGTAGCGAAGTCAGTTCGCCCCACCACACCCACCGTTGCTTGGTCGACCATTTGGGCTCACACGTGATCAACGTGATGATGCCGTTCGCAGATCCATCCACACCCGTGACTGGCTGATCGTCGAGCACCCAGACGTCGGTCGGTTTGACGATCTCATCGACGACCAGGCGGTACACGAAGTACTTGTCGCGGGTCTCGACGATGACCTCGTCGCCCACCTCCAACTTGTCGATGTCGGTGAACGGCTTCCCGTAGGTCATGCGGTGACCAGCCAACGCGAAGTTGCCGGTGCTGCCGGGCATCGCATTCGTCGGGAAGTGGCCGATACCTGCATTGAGCTGTTCGTCGGCGACTCCGCTCAGGATCGGAGTGGCCCATGCGTTGTCCCGAAGCTTCGGCACGTACAGCAGAGCGAACGCGCCATTTTGGGTGGTGGCCATGTTGAATTGCTCGAGCACCGCCGGATCGATAGTCGTCGAGGGCGCCGCGGTCGACAAGGGCACGGTGCTCTGCGGCGCGACCTCCAGCACCGCGGTCTCCGACGAACTTCGCTCCACCGTGGGGTCGAACAACGGAGCGAGGAATCGTGGTTGCGTTTCACCGCCGAAGGTGGCGAGACCCCAGTTGGCGTAGATCGCCTCGCGTTCGCTGTCGGCTGCATCGCGTGCACGAATGTCGCTCAACCACAGCCGATCCACGGACACCGCGAGCAACGCCAGTCCTCCGGCGATGAGTGCATAACCAAGCCACAGGGTCACGCGTGAAACCGCGGAGCGGAGAGACGACATCGGGTTGAGTGTAGGCAGGCGCTCGAAGATCGTTCGGTCGCGCTTCGTCGATGAGCGCCCCCCACCACTCCCACCGTTTGTCGGTGGACCACTTCGGAGAACACGTGACGAGCGAAATCACTGGCGAGCCTGCGTCGAGACCAGTGACCAGGTGTTCCTCAGTTTGCAGACCGTGCGCAACCGTCTGTCGGCATTGCTCTCGAAGTTCCACAAACGCAATCGCACCGAGTTGGCGGTCGCGCTCAACGCGATGGGGGATGAACTCGGTTGACGTCCCGACAATGCGGTGTCGGGTCGGTCGGTACCCGGCGTCACCAGCCCCCCGGTGGCGCCGGGACCGGCGTGGAGATGCTGAACCCCCTGAAATGGCGGGGAATGGGCGAGTTCGGGGGATGCTTGACCGAACAGGTGTTCGTCTGTAGGGTCGCTGGCGTGCTCGCATGTCGAGGGCACGAAATCCACACATCCAGCCCCACAACCCCGCAACACCCGGCGCCTACGGTCTCCGGGCTCAACGAACAGAAAGAGACAGGACACCCACATGGCCGCCAAGGACACCAACCGCGACACCGCCAAGAACGACCCCGCCACCGGCAATGCCGAGCGCCTCAAGGCTCTCGACATGGCCCTCGGCCAGATCGACAAGCAGTTCGGCAAGGGCTCGATCATGCGCATGGGCGAGAAGGAGTCCATGCGGGTGGCCGCCGTGTCCACGGGTGCCCTGCCCCTCGACATCGCTCTCGGCGTCGGCGGTCTGCCGCGCGGGCGAGTCATCGAGATCTTCGGTCCCGAATCATCTGGTAAGTCCACGCTTGCCATGCATGTCGTGGCCGAAGCCCAACGCAACGGCGGCATCTGCGCCTACGTCGATGCCGAGCACGCACTCGATCCGATCTATGCCAGCGCCCTCGGCGTGGATACCGACAACCTGTTGATCTCCCAGCCGGATACCGGGGAGCAAGCCCTCGAGATCACCGACATGTTGGTGCGCTCCGGCTCGCTCGACGTGATCGTCATCGACTCGGTGGCGGCACTCACCCCGCGTGCCGAAATCGAAGGCGAGATGGGTGACAGTCACATGGGTCTCCAGGCTCGCCTGATGAGTCAGGCGTTGCGCAAGCTCACCGCCAACCTGAACAAGTCGAACACCATCCTCATCTTCATCAACCAGTTGCGCGAGAAGATCGGCGTCATGTTCGGAACGCCAGAAACCACCACGGGTGGTCGTGCACTGAAGTTCTATTCGTCGGTGCGTCTCGACATCCGTCGCATCGAGTCGATCAAGGACGGCCCGGAGGTCGTGGGATCGCGCACACGCGTGAAGGTGGTCAAGAACAAGGTGGCGCCACCCTTCCGTCAAGCCGAATTCGACATCATGTACGGCAAAGGCATCAGCCGTGAAGGAGCAGTGCTCGACATGGCGGTCGACATGGGTATCGCCAAGAAGTCCGGGGCATGGTTCACCTACGAGGGTGAGCAACTCGGCCAGGGTCGCGAGAACGCCAAGACGTTCCTCATCGAGAACCCGGAGGTCATGGTGCAGATGGCGGAGCGAGTGCGTCAGCAGTCGGGCGTCGATACATCGAATGAAGCACCCGGCTTCACCGCAGAGGACGACGAACCCATCGACCTCGACTGATCAACAGATTTCCCACCGACCAGCGCACCCTCCTGCGCTGGTCGGTGGGGCTGCCATCGCCTACCAACGGCACGAATTCGTGCGTCGGTAGGCTTTTTTCGTGTTCGACCGCAAGTTCCATGTGCGCACGTTTGGATGCCAGATGAACGCGCACGACTCAGAGCGGATCGCCGGCCTGCTCGAGACCGAAGGGATGCAGCACACCGAGGTGGAGGCAGAGGCCGATGTGGTGGTCCTGAACACCTGTTGCATCAGGGAAAACGCCGACGACAAGTTGTACGGCTCGCTCGGTTGGTTGAAGCCGTGGAAGGAGGCCCGCGAGGGTCGACAAATCGTGGTTGCCGGCTGTCTGGCCCAGAAGGACCGCGAGATCGTCCGGCAGAGGGCGCCCCACGTGGATGTGGTGATGGGTACACACAACGTGCACCGGACGGCCGACCTGGTGCGCACTGCGGCCGAGGAAGGCGCCATCACCGAGATCCTGGAGGAGGCGGTCCTGGACGACCACCTGCTCTTCCCGAGCGCCTTGCCGGCACGGAGAGAGACCTCCTACAACGCCTGGGTGACCATCCAGATCGGTTGCGACAACACGTGTGCGTACTGCATCGTGCCGGCAGTGCGGGGTAGAGAGATCTCGCGCTCTGTCCAGGAGATCGTGGACGAGGTGCGAGCGCTCGCCTCGACAGGTGTGACCGAGGTGACGCTGCTCGGCCAGAACGTCAACAGTTACGGACGCGATCTGGCCGTGGCGGCCCGAAAGGCGGGATCGACTGGGACGAAGTTGCGACCACAATTCGCTGAGTTGCTTTCTCGCGTGGCTGACGTGGAAGGCATTCGTCGTGTTCGGTACACGAGCCCGCACCCGAAGGACATGACGCTCGACGTGCTCGAAGCCATGGGCTCCAGGCGCAGCGTGTGCGAGCACCTGCACTATCCGCTGCAGTCGGGATCGGACCGTGTGCTCTCGCTGATGCACCGTGGCTACACGGCGCAGAAGTATCTGGATCGACTCGCGGACGCACGGGCAACCGTCCCCGACCTCGCCGTATCGACGGACATCATCGTCGGCTTCCCCGGAGAGACCGAGCAGGATTTCGAGGACTCGCTCGCCGTTGCCGCTGAAGCGGAATTCGACTCGGCGTATCTGTTCATCTTCTCGCCGCGTGAAGGCACCGCTGCCGCCGCGATGACAGATCGATTCGTGGAGCCGACCGTCGCGGGAGATCGCTTCGATCGCATGAAGATCGTGCTCGACCGGTCGGCAGTGCGCAAACATCGTGCGCGTATCGGCATGGTGGAGGAAGTGGTGGTGGAAGGGCGCAACAAGCGCGATCCCGACATGCTGACGGGACGTACCCGACAGAACAAGTTGGTGCACGTCTCGTCGACCGAACAGCTTCGGGTGGGTACCTACGCTCTGGTGGAGATCACCGATGCGGCGAGGTTCCACCTTTCGGGGGAACTGCGCGAGGTGACCCACCTTCCCACCCACCGTGTTCGGCTGCCCGTGCAAGCAGCCGTCTGACGTGAACTTTGCCGGCCGCGTAGTCGTCGTTCTCGGGCCCACGGCGAGCGGGAAGTCCGATGTGGCGATGGCGGTTGCCACGGAGAATCCGAACGTCGAGATCGTGGCGTGTGATGCGATGCAGGTGGATCGGGGGATGGATGTCGGAACCGCCAAGCCGACGAGTGCGGACCGAGAGTCGGTGCCTCACCACGGTCTGGACCTCGTCGAACCACGGGATCGTTTCACGGTGTCGGACTTCCAGACTGCCGGGCGTCGAGCGATTCAAGATATACATTCGCGTGGACACGTTGCTCTCGTCGTCGCTGGAACGGGGTTGTATCTCACAGCCTTGATCGACGATCTTTCGTTTCCCGGTGAGTGGCCGGATGTGCGCGCAGAACTCGAGCGCATCAGCGACACGGCGGGTCTGCTGCGGCGCCTCGCGGAGTTGGATCCCGAGGCTGCCGAGAAGATCGAGCCAGGCAATCGCCGGCGAATCATCCGGGCGCTCGAGGTGTGTATCGGAAGTGGAAAGAAGTTCAGTGCCACGGGACCTGGTACCGATGCGTACCCACCGAACGGAGTTCCTCAGATCGGCATCCTGTGGGAGCGCGAGAAGTTGGCTCGACGTGTCACTGAGCGAGTCCACCGAATGATGGAGCGAGGATTCGAGGCTGAGGCACGAAACATCTTCGAGAAGCGTTCGCCGTCGCATACGGCGGCACAAGCGCTGGGCTACCGGGAACTGTTCGCCCACTTTCGCGGCGAGTGCTCGCTCGAGCGTGCGGTGGCGGACATGATCACCCACACCAAACAGTTCGCCGTGCGCCAGGAACGGTGGTTCAGGCGCGACCCCCGCATCGAGTGGGTTCGCGTCGACGAAGATCCGGTCGTCGAAGTAGCACCCATCGTCGCTCGTCACTGTTCGTAGAGTTGGGTGGGATGGCGACGTTGAACCTGATGAAGCTCACGGGACTGGGGAACGACTTCCTGGTCTGTGCGTCGGATCATGCTTCACGCAACGATTGGCCCGCCCTTGCCCGCAAGGTGTGTGATCGGGTCTCCGGACCAGGCGCCGACGGTGTGTTGGTGCTGGGCAGGCCCGGCGACTTCAGGTTGACGATGCATCTGTACAACGCGGACGGCTCGGTCGCTGAAATGAGCGGTAACGGCATTCGTTGCCTGGCTCACGCCGCAACGCTGCTGTTCGGACACGAGGGAGACGTCGAGTACGAGGTGGAGACTCTCGCTGGGCTACGACGTGTCGTGGTGACGGGGGCTGGAGCAGAGACGATCCACGCGTCGGTGGACATGGGCGAGATCTCGCCTCTCGACGTACCGACCAATTGGGCAGCGCTGCAGTGCGACCCGATGCGACCGGTCGCTCACTTGTCGGTGGGCAATCCGCACTCGGTGGTGGGAGTCGACGACGTGTCGGTGGTGCCTCTGCAGCAACTCGGCGAACTCGTGCCACACATCAATTTGGAGATCGTGGAACCCGGGCCTGAACCCGATGCGATCACCATGCGTGTACACGAGCGCGGAGCAGGTATCACCGCGGCATGTGGCACCGGAGCCTGTGCCAGTGCATGGGCGGCCAGATCGTGGGGTCTCGTTCCGCAATCGGCGCAGTCAGTCACGGTGCACATGGACGGGGGAGACGTGCAGGTGTTGCTCGATCGACCCGTCCCGGGCAGTGTGACTCTCGTCGGCCCGTCGCGGTTCGTCCTTTCCACGTCGGTCGAAGCGTGACGAACCCGTATCAGGAGGCCCTCGGCCAAACCCTCATCTCGCGCGAGACTCGCGAGCGAATCGTGCTCGTGGGGGTCACCCTGGATGACGCCATCGACACCGAAACCGAGGAGAGCCTCGACGAGCTGGCTCTGCTGATCGACACCGCGGGCGCGATCGAAGCGGCGCGAATGACCCAGCGCCGTGACCGACCGGACAGTGCCTATTACATAGGAAAGGGCAAAGCCGAGGAACTGAAGCAGTTGTGTCTCGCGGTGGACGCCGACACGGTGGTGTTCGACAACGAGTTGTCGCCCGCGCAACAGTTCAACTTGGAGAAGTTGCTCGGACGCACGGCCATCGACCTCACGGCGGTGATCCTCGACCTCTTCGCCCAGACCGCACACTCCCTCGAAGGCAAGGCACAGGTGGAGTTGGCTCTCCTGCGGTATCGCCTCCCACGAATGCGCAAGGGAACCAGTGGTCAACTGTCCCAGCAGAGCGGCGGTATCGGCACGCGCACGAGAGGCGCTGGTGAGACGAAGCTCGAGTTGAGTCGTCGGCGCATCCAGGAGCGAATCGCCAAGTTGACCCGTGAACTGGAGACGCTCTCGAAGACGAGGCGCGAGCAGGCGAAGGGGCGATCTCGTAGCGGGCTCGGACTCGTCTCGATCGTCGGCTACACCAATGCGGGAAAGTCGACGTTGCTCAACCACCTCACCGACGCCGGGGTCCTGGTGGAGAACCGACTGTTCGCCACGCTCGACCCCACGACTCGGCGCCTGTCGCTCCCTGGTGGTGAACCGGTGCTCCTGAGCGACACGGTGGGATTCGTCCGTCGCCTCCCGCACGGGCTGGTGGAGTCGTTCAAGAGCACCCTCGAAGTCACGGCCACGAGTGACTTGCTCGTGCACGTCGTCGACTCGACGTCGTCCGACCCCCTCGGTCAGATCGCAGCGGTGCGCGAGGTGTTGGGTGAGATCGGCGCTGAGCAGGTTCCCGAGTTGCTCGTGTTCAACAAGCGTGACGTCGCCGCCGAGGCGGCGGATGAATTGTGCAAGGAGCACCCGGGATCGGTGGCGATCTCGGCCGTCACGGGTGAGGGCGTGGAGACGCTGCTTCGAACGATCGGTGATCGCATGCGCGCCATCGCCACGGTGGTGGAACTCGTCGTGCCGTACGATCGAGGCGATGTCATGGCGGCAATCCACCGAGAAGGAGAAGTGGTCTCCACGTCTCACGAAGACTCGGGGATCCGGGTTCGTGCACGGTTGTCGGACGCCTCGGCGGGCCGACTCGCCGAGTTCGTGGTGAAGGCGGGGTAGTGATGACCGGTTTCGTCCCCCCTCCGTACCCCTACGACAGGCTCGATGCATTGAAGGAGATCGCCAACAAGCACGACGGGGGAATGGTCGATCTGTCGATCGGTGATCCGTGTGACCCTCCTTCGCCGAAGGTGGTCGCAGCCTTGTCGTCGTCCAACAGTGAGCGGCGCTACCCGCCCAGCATCGGTACCGAGCCGCTTCGTGAGGCTGCCCGCGCATGGATGAAGCGACGCCTCGGCGTCGATGTGCCACTCGGTCAGGTCGCCGCCGTGGTGGGGAGCAAGGAGTTCGTCGTGACCACGCCACAGTGGATGAGGTTGCGTACTCCCGAGCGAGACACCGTGTTGTATCCGTCGGTGTCGTATCCCTCGTACGAAATGGGGGCGACGCTCGCTGGTTGTCGGGCCGTTCCCGTTCCGATGACGTCGACTGGTGGTCTCGACCTCTCGTCGATCAGCGCGGATGATGCTCGGCGGGCGCTGATGATCTGGATGAACAGTCCGAGCAATCCGACCGGATCACTGGATGACATGGCGAGCGTGGTCGCATGGGGCCGCCAGCACGGCGTGCCCGTGTTCAGCGACGAGTGCTACGTGGAGTTCACCTGGCAGGGAGACCCACGAACGGCGCTCGAGCATGGTCTGGATGGGGTTATTGCGCTGCATTCCTTGGCCAAGCGGTCGAACCTCGCTGGCTTGCGCGTCGGGTTCTACGCAGGCGATGCCGAGATCGTGCACTACTTGAAGGAGGTGCGCAAGCACGCCGGGATGATGGTGCCCGGCCCTGCGCAGCGCGCCGCGGTCGTCGCGTTGAACGACGACGCGAGCGTCGCAACCCA
>JBJTFU010000144.1:0-8208 GCA_046093585.1 Ilumatobacteraceae bacterium
GAGTAAGGCTGTGGGCTTGTCCACACAGGGTGGGGGTTTGTCCCCAGGGTTTATCCACCGCTTATCCACAGTTTGGTCGCTCGGAGGTTGTCGGGGGCTCGCCCGCCCGCAAGACTGATCCCGATGTTTGGAAAGGCGCTCTCCGCAACCGAGATCATCATTATTTCGTAGGCGTGCGTCCCCCCTGGACGTACGCCGAGGCCGCCCAACAGGGCGGCTTTTTTGTTCCCCGAGAAAAGGACCAGCAATGGCATCACAACAGGCGAACCCACTGGTGGAGGTGTTCGACACCACGCTGCGCGACGGCATGCAGGTGGAAGGCGTGTCGGCGACGGTGGAGGACAAACTGCGAATTGCGGAGCAGCTCGATCATCTCGGCGTGCACTTCATCGAGGGTGGTTGGCCGGGAGCGAACCCGAAGGACGTGGAGTTCTTCGCCCGCGCCAAGCGTGAACTGAAACTGTCGGCGTCCACGCTCGTCGCATTCGGCTCCACCCGCAGGCCCGCCGGCAAGGTGGACGAGGACGTCACCCTGCGCAATCTGATCGAAGCCGAGACCTCGGCGGTGTGCATCGTCGCGAAGTCGTGGGACTACCACGTGGAACAGGCTCTGCAGACGACGCTCGACGAGGGCGTGGCGATGGTGGCTGATTCGGTGAAGTACCTCGGCGCGCACGACCGACGCGTGCTCGTCGATCTCGAGCATTTTTTCGACGGCTACAAGAACAACCCCGAGTTCGCGCTACGCGTGATCGAGGCTGCGTTGATCAACGGTGCCTCACACTTGGTGTTGTGTGACACCAATGGCGGATCCTTGCCCAGTGACGTGCTCGCGATCGTCGCCGACGTGCACAAGCACGTGGGAAGTGACGCGATCATCGGCATCCACTGCCACGACGACACGGGTTGCGCCGTGGCCAACTCGCTCGCTGCGGTGGAGAGCGGTGCTCGTCACGTGCAGGGCACGTTGAACGGTCTTGGCGAGCGCACCGGCAACACCAACCTGACCACGGTCATCCCGAACCTGCAGTTGAAGATGGGTTACCGCTGTCTGCCTGACGGTCGACTCGAGCGTTTGACCGCCGTGAGCAACCACGTGGCCGAGGTACTGAATCGTCCGCTCAACCCGCAGGCGCCGTACGTCGGTGCATCGGCATTCGCCCACAAGGCCGGACTGCACGTCTCCGCCATCGCCCGCGCGAAGGATGCTTACGAGCACGTGTCGCCCGACCTGGTCGGCAACGGCACACGTTTCCTCGTCTCGGAGATGGCGGGCAAGGCGACGATCACGATGAAGGCCCAAGAGTTGGGTCTTGCAATGGACGGCCAGGCGGTGAACCAGGTGATCGACGACCTGAAGCGTCTCGAGCACGAGGGTTACCACTTCGAGGCCGCCGACGCATCGCTCGAGTTGTTGATGCGCCGCGCGACCGGTTGGAACCAGTCGTTCTTCCAAGTGGAGTCGATGCGTGTGATAACCGACGAGCACGCCTCGGGTGAGTTCACCACGGAAGCGACGGTGAAGGTGTGGGTGGGCGACAAGCGCGAAGTGAGCACGGCGGAGGGCAACGGCCCCGTGAACGCCATCGACAAGGCGTTGCGTGCCGCCCTCGTGTCGCACCTGCCGGCCCTGGAGAAGGTGCACCTCACGGACTACAAGGTGCGCATTCTCGACTCGTCGTCGGCAACCGGCGCGGTGACCCGTGTGCTCCTCGATGCATCCAACGGCGGTCGGTCGTGGACGACGATCGGCGTGTCGTCGAACATCATCGAGGCCTCGTGGCGAGCACTCGAAGAGTCGCTCGTGTACGGACTTCTCCACGCCGAGTAGGGCGAGCGAAGTAGGCTCGCCGACGAGATGGCCGCGCCGAAGTACACCCCCGTCGATCCGACCCACGATCCGCGCTCGTACGAGTCGCCGAAGCACGTGCCGGACACGTGGCGGCTCGGTCGACCGGCCGAGATCGCCGGTCGTCAGCCGGTAGGCGATCGCCTCGGTGCGCAGGGCCCCGACCAGGGTTATGCGCTCACGCTCGCCAACCTGCTCGCCAGCGAGATACGTCTGCAGGAAGGGGAGCGACTGGACGACGCGATTCGCGGTTGTCTCGGGATCGCCCTGCGTCGGGCTTCACGTTTCGGGCGTGCGCCGGTGATCCACGATCTTCGTTTCGCTTTCACCATGTGGGGTTGGTTCCTCGACCAGCCGCCGGCGGATCTCGTGGCGCGACGAAAGAAGTTGTTCGCCGGTCTCGGCAACGTGTTGCACCACTACGCCGAAGCTCGTGACTTGGTGGACATGGTGCCGGAAGCCACCTACTTGCTCTCGCCTGAGCAGGTGAAGGCGGCGACCCCCGGTAGTTGGCGCGCGCTCACCGGCGCTTAGATCGCGAACTTCTCCAAGTCGGCCAGCTCGACGAATTCGAGCGTGCGGACGTGCGTCGAGCGCAGGTTCACCTGGGGTGCCTTGCCTGCTTCGAACGCTTCCTGCCAACGTCCAGCGCAGAGACACCACCGATCGCCGGGCTTCAGTCCGGGGAAGTCGTAGTGCGGCATCGGTGTGGAGAGGTCGTTGCCCATTTGCTTGGAGAACTCGAGGAACTCTGCCGTCATGACCGCGCACACGGTGTGCACGCCATGGTCGTCGCCGCCAGTCTCACAACAACCGTTGCGGTAGAAGCCCGTCATCGGTGACGAGCAACACTCACCGAGCGGCTCGCCGTACACGTTCACCTGTTTTGCCACGTCGGTGAAGGTAGCCGTTGATGAGACGATTTCTCCAAGCGAGATAGCCTGAACCGAAATGTCTGCGCCTCGTTATCGGTTTGCGCCGTCTCCCACCGGTTACTTCCACGTGGGTGGTGCGCGCACGGCGCTCTACAACTGGTTGTTGGCAGTGAAGAACGGCGGCACCTTCGTGTTGCGGATCGAGGACACCGACGAATCGCGCAACCAGCCCCAGTGGACGCAAGGCATCATCGATGCCCTCGAGTGGCTCGGCATCCACGAGGATGATCCGCGGTTCGAGGGGCCGTACTTCCAATCGGCCAACGCCGCCGAGCACGTTGCCGCGGCCATGCGCCTGTACGAGCAGGGCATGGCCTACTTCTGCGATCAGACGACCGAGCAGATCCAGGCGCGAGCGAAGGAGAAGGGGCTGACCGGTTACGACGGGTATTCGCGTGATCGTGGACTCGGACCTGGCGAAGGCCGCGTGTTGCGCTTCCGCGTGCCCGCGGGCAAGACGGTGGTGCACGACCTCGTGCGCGGCGAAGTGGAATTCGACAACGCCACGATCGAGGACTTCGTGCTCCTGCGCGGCAATGGCACGCCCGTGTTCCTGATCGCCAACGTCGTCGACGACGTTTTGATGAAGATCACCAACGTGATTCGGGCCGAGGAGCACCTACCCAACGCGCCGAAGCAACAGATGCTGTTCGAAGCACTCGGCGAACGAGTTCCCGTTTGGGCACACGTCCCGGTGCTCGTCAACGAACAGCGGAAGAAGCTCTCCAAACGGCGTGACAAGGTGGCAGTCGAGCAATACCGCGAAGAAGGCATCCTCGCTGCGGCGATGGTCAACTACCTGATGACGCTCGGCTGGGCACCGACCGGCGACACGGAGATCGTGCCGTGGCAGACGATCGTGGAGCAGTTCCGTCTCGAGGACGTCAACCACTCGCCGGCATTCTTCGACGTCAAGTAACTGCTCGCCTTCAACGGCGAATACACCCGAATGATGACACTGGACGACTTCGTCGCCGCCGCAGAGGACGTCTTTTCGCGCTCGGCGCCGTGGCCGGCGGGGCGGTATCAGCCTGCAACGTTCCGTGCAATGGCTCCTCTCGTGCAGACGCGTGTGGCGCTCATTCCAGAAGCGATTCCGATGGTCGACTTCTTGTTCTTGGCGGAGCCGCCGATCGACGACGATGCCTTCGCGAAGGCGTTCGCGCCGGAGTGGGCGGTACCTGCCCTCCGTGACATTGCCGCCGAGTTCGAGCAGTGTGACTTCACTGCCGAGTCGTTGAAGGCCGCGACCGAGCGTGTGGGTGAGAAGCACCAGGTGAAGCTCGGCAAGTTGCAGGCGCCCCTGCGTGTCGCAATCACGGGCCGTCAGGTCGGTCCACCGCTGTTCGAGCCAATCGAGCTGTTGGGCAGGGAAGAGGCGTTGCGCCGTATCCGATCGGCGATCACTCGCGCATCGTGACGTCACGCGTACCACTTCGCATCGTCGTCACGCTCGCGGCCCTCTTCGGCGCGTATCTCGGGTTCTGTCTCGTCCAGGTCTGGTGGGTGGGCGCTGACGATCAGGCACAGCCGGTGGAGGCGATCGTCGTCATGGGTGTGGCGCAATACGACGGCCGACCTTCACCGCAGTTGCAGGCGAGGCTCGATCACGTGATCACGTTGTGGAACGGGGGGATCGCGCCACTCGTCGTGACCACGGGCGGCAACCAGCCAGGTGATCGGTTCACCGAGGCGGAAGCGTCACGTCGCTATCTCGTCGAGGCGGGAGTGCCCGAGTCGGCGATCGTGCTCGAGGATCGAGGTTCGTCCACGTTGCAGTCGCTTCAGCGTGTGCACGACATCCTTGCCGAACGAGGCATCGCCGAGGTATTGATCGTGACCGATCCGTACCATGCAGCACGGTCGCAACTGATCGCCCGAGATCTTGGACTCGTCGCTCGTGTCTCGGCGACGCCAACCTCCGTCGTGACTGGAGGGGAGAACCTGCGCCGACACGTCGAGGAAGGCCTCGGTGTAGCGCTCGCCAACTTCATCGGTTTCCACGCGCTCGAGCGACTCACCAACTAGGCGTGTCGCCCTGCAAAGTGGGTTGGTATCCTCAGAGCATCACTCTGGGGAGTGGTGTAACTGGCAACACAGCAGATTCTGGTTCTGTTATTCAGGGTTCGATTCCTTGCTCCCCAACAAGTTCCGATGATTTGTCGGCGTCTCACCGATAGCGTGAAGTCGCTACTTGCTCCCATCGTCTAGTGGCCTAGGACACCACCCTCTCAAGGTGGCGGCACGGGTTCAAATCCCGTTGGGAGTGCCAGTTGTCAGACGTTCGGGCGATGGTGCGCCCAGGGCGTGGCGTGTTCGAGTTGGGCCGACAGGCGAAGCAGCAGATCTTCGCGGCCGTACGCGGCGACCAGTTGTACGCCCACGGGCACGCCCTCTCGGGTGCGGTGCAGTGGGAGCGAGATCGCGGGTTGCCCGCTCACGTTGAACGGTTGGGTGAATCCGAGGAATTCCGCGGACCGTCGCATCGGATCCATCGGGCTGCTCGGATTGTTGACGATCTCACCGAGCGGAGGCGCGACGAGTGATGTGGTGGGCGTGACGAGGACGTCGTAGCCGTCTGCCCACCATGCGGCGATCGCTCGGCGGTACAGCGCAGCGTCTTGCACGGCTTGTGCGTAGTCGGTCGCACTCATTGCCTTGGCGTACTCGGCCATCGTCCAGTTCATCAGTTCGAAGTCGTCCTTGGTCACGGCACGACCGAGCATCTTTTCCACGCCGTTGCGCGCGAGCGA
The DNA here is from genome assembly GCA_046093585.1 of Ilumatobacteraceae bacterium. GTDB lineage: Bacteria > Actinomycetota > Acidimicrobiia > Acidimicrobiales > Ilumatobacteraceae > UBA3006. The sequence continues at coordinate 5,538 of JBJTFU010000144.1, forward strand.
CATGTTGGTGCTCCACAGGGCGAGGAAGCGATTGCCCGCCTTGGCATCGTCGAGTGCGCTCGGCCACGACTCCTCGACCCGGTGTCCGAGAGACTGCAGTGTGGCGACGGCGCTGCGCACGGCGGTGATGCAGTCGTCGTCCACGCTGAGTCCATCGGCGCGCGAGGTGACGAACCCGATTCGAAGTGATGGACACGGCAGGTCGACTTCGTCGACATAGGTGCGAACGGGTGCCGGCGCGATCACGCGATCGCCGACGCCGGGGCCGTGTGTCGCGTCGAGTAGCGCTGCACAGTCGCGCACCGTGCGGGTGACCACGTGTTCCACGCCGAGGTTCGTCTCGTCGCGGTTCGGTGCGGCGCTGATTCGTCCCTGGCTGACCTTCAATCCGACGAGACCACAACAAGCGGCCGGAACGCGGATCGATCCGCCGCCGTCGCTCGCATGTGCCGCGGGCACGATGCCCGTCGCCACCGCCGCCGCACTGCCACCGCTCGAACCACCGGCCGTGCGCGAAACGTCCCACGGGTTCCGGGTCGGGCCCCATGCCTCCGGCTCCGTCGTCGGAGTGGCGCCGAACTCCGGGCTGTTGCCGCGACCGAAGATGACGAGCCCGGCATCGAGGTATCGCTGCACGAGCGTGGTGGTGTAGTCGCATGTGTACTCGGCCGCCTTCAGCGCCGGGTTGCCATTCGACATGCGGGTGCCGAGGAGAGCCGCATGGAGATCCTTCAAGATGAATGGCACGCCTCGGAGCGCTTGGTCCGTGTCGGGCAAGGATCGTGCCTCGTCGCGGGCCCGATCGAACCACGTCCAGGTCAGCGCGTTGATCGCCGGGTCGATTCGCTCGGCGCGCTCGATGGCCGCCTCGAGCAGTTCGAGGGGAGTGACGTCGCCGTTGCGAACGAGAGCGGCTTGCTCGGTGGCATCCAACCACCTCGTTTCATCGGCCAACGACCCCATGGTTCCCCCTCGTGTCGTGTCCACGCTCAGTAGTGTCGGACACCTGTGAGCGAAGACCAGACGGGACGCCAACTTACCGCTCGCGAAGTTCTGCGCACGACACCTGCACGGCGCCTGCTGACGAGCAGTCTGCTCTTCTACATCGGCGTGATGCTGCAGGCGGCCACGCTCGGCAAGCACATCTACGACATCACGGGCAGGGAGATCGACATTGGTCTCTTGGGGCTCGCCGAATTCCTCCCGATTGCCGCCTTCGTACTGGTGACGGGAAGTGTCGCCGATCGGTTCAACCGACGTGTGGTGGCCACCATTGCGCTCGTCGGCGAACTGACCTGCGCGATCGTCCTGATGCTCTATTCGCTCACCGACCCGACTGCGGTGTGGCCGTTCTTCGTGATCGGCTTCTTCTTCGGGATGAGTCGGGCGTTCCTTTCGCCGGCGATCCGACCGATGTATCCGATGGTCGCGCCCGAGGGCGGGTTGCCCTCGCTGATTGCGATGTCTTCTGCCGTGTGGACGTCGGCGATGATCGTCGGTCCGGCAGTGTCCGGATTCCTCTACACCATCCACCCGTCGCTCTCCTACGGCACCACCGCCACGATGGTGTCGATCGGGATCCTCTCCCTGTTGCGGGTTCGCTTCCTCCATCCTTCGGCCCCGCGAGACCCGGAGGAGAAGGTGACGCTGCGATCGGCGATGGAGGGCCTCTACTTCATTCGTCGCACACCGATCCTCCTCGCCGCAATTTCACTCGACCTCTTCGCCGTGTTGTTCGGTGGTGCGGTGGCCTTGTTGCCGGTCATCGCCGAAGAGCGTCTCGGCGTCGGTGACGTGGCCTACGGATGGTTGCGAGCCGCCGGCGGAATCGGCGCGGCACTGATGGCCGTGTTCCTCGCGGTGCGACCACTGCGCCGACACGTCGGTCGTTCGCTGCTCGTCGCCGTCGCCATCTTCGGCTTGGGCACGATCGTGCTCGGTACCACGCGCACCTACTGGATCGCCTTCATCGCGGTGATCGTCCTGAGTGGAGCAGACATGGTGAGCGTTTTCGTTCGCGCCTCGATCGTTCCGCTCGTCACGCCCGATGCGAAGCGCGGGAGGGTGTCTGCAGTGGAGAATGTCTTCATCGGGGCGACGAACGAACTTGGCGCGTTCGAATCGGGTGTCGCATCGCAACTGGTCGGTGTACCTGCCACCGTGGTGGGCGGGGGGGTGGCGACGCTCGGTGTGGTCGGACTCTGGTGGAAGTTCTTCCCGTCGCTACGCAAGATCGACCGGTTCAGCGACCTCGAAGCACCGGAGAACCCGGCCAGTTGATTCGCGTGTGGTGAAGTAGTTTCGTCGTGGTGGAAGTACCGCAGAGCAATCGCAAGATCGTCCAGGAATTCAAGACCTTCATCAACCGCGGCAGCGTGGTCGACGTTTCGGTGGCCTTCGTCATGGGTGCCGCCTTCAAGACGATGATCGACGCCTTCGCCGGCGATGGGAAGGAGAATTCCGGCATCCTCGGGGGAATCCTGGGTGCGATCTTCGGGGGATCCCAACCCAACTTCAACGAGGTTGGTGTCACCTTGAACGGGAGCTTCATTCCGATCGGCGCATTCCTCACTGCTGCCTTGAACTTCTTGTTGGTCGGTCTGGTGTTGTTCTTCGTGGTCAAGGCGTACTCGCGATTCCGCAAGAGTCAGCCGCTAGAAACAACCAATGA
>JBJTFU010000145.1:0-33740 GCA_046093585.1 Ilumatobacteraceae bacterium
CCGCGCAACGAACGTCCTGCCTGCACCTCGTCCATGAGCCGCTCGAAGAACACCCCGTAGGAGTCCTCCGTGCCGCCCACCGAGACGATGATGCCCGCCACACCGGCAAGGGTGAGGGCGAGGCCGTTGGTCTTCGAGAGCAGGGCGATGACGCTCCACATCAACGAACCAGACAAGGTGAGCCCGAGCAGCATCACGATCGGCAGCAGTCGGTAGTAGGCGAAGAAGAACATCAACACGAGTCCAACGCCGACGAGACCGGCGATGATCGCCGCTCGCAACGAGTCACTACCGAGCGTCGGCGACACGGTCTGCACCGACGCCACCTCGAACTCCACCGGCACGGCACCGAACTCGAGGATCTTTGCCAGGTCCCGCGCTTCGTCCTCGGTGAAATCACCGCTGATTTGGACGGTTCCCCCCGTGAACACCGCCTCTTGCACCACGGGGGCGGAGATGACCTCACCGTCGAGCACGATGGCGATCTGCCCGGTCGGGCACGTCGGCTCGCGGTTGAAACACTTGGTGGTCAGCGCATTCCAGACGTCCTCGCCTGCGGCGCCACCGCGCAGACTCACCACGACGGCCCACTGACCACTCGAGATGTCTGCCTGCGCGTCGTTCTCGAACACGTCGCCCGTGGCCTCTGCGGGGCCCACCTGGTAGGTGACTCCGAGATCATCGGTGAGCAAGACGGAGGCTGCGGGATCCGTCGGGTCGGGAACGCTCGTCGGCGTCGTCGTCGTCGACGATTGATCGAGCGTGCCGCTTTGGATCACCGGCCGCAACAACACCTGCCCCTGGGCACCGACGATTTGCAGCGCGCGATCCTGATCCTCCACGCCTGGCAGGTTGATCACCACGGTGTCGCCCTGACTGATGATCTCGGGTTCTGCGACACCGAGCGAATCGACACGCGCACGAATGATCTCGACTGCCACCTCGAGAGCCGCGGGCTCGTACTCGCCGACCGGAGTGAGTGTCACGGACGCCCCACCCTGCAAGTCCAGACCGAGGGCCGGTTCGTTGCCGACCATCAGGTTCGCGGCGAGACCACCGAAGATGACGACGAGAACGCCGACCAGTGAAAGGACGAGACGTCTGGTCACGCGGACGCGACTACTTCTTGTCTTCGGCTGCGGTTTCGCCCTCGGCAGGAGCGGACAACCGTGTCGCAATGGCGTTCTTCGTCACCCGGATCTCCACCTTCTCCGCGATGTCGAGCCAGACGAAGTTGTCTTCGACGGCCGAGACGAACCCGTAGATGCCCGAGTTGAGGATCACCTCGTCGCCTTCGGCGATGCTGCTCTGCAGTCTCTGGGCTTCCTTCTGGCGCTTGCGCTGGGGGCGCAACAACAGGAAGTACATCACGGCGAAGATCAGAATCAGCGGGAGCAGACCGAGAATGCCACCCCCCGAACCAGTGTCGGACGCGGCGGCTGCAAGGAGGGCATGAATGGAGAACATGGTGCACCACTCTACTCCCGAGGAGTTCTCCTAGGCAGCCCAGACGGCCAGCACTTCACGGCGCAACTCGTCGAACGTGCCAGCCATGATTCGTTCGCGCATCGTCGCCATCAGTGAGATCGTCCATGCGACGTTGTGCAGGGAGACCAACCGGGAAGCGGTCGGCTCACCCACTTGGAACAGGTGACGGAGGTAGCCGCGCGTGTGCCATCTACACACCATGCACCGACAACTTGGATCGATCGGATCGTCGGACAGCGTGAATTCGGCGCGCTTGAGGTTCAATCGCCCCGTGCTGGTGAGCGCCGTGCCGTGGCGACCCAGTCGGGTCTGCAGTACGCAGTCGAATTGATCCACTCCGAGATTGACCGCCTCGACGAGCGAAGCGGGATCACCCACCCCCATCAGATAGCGCGGTCGATCCGCAGGCAGTCCCTCGAGAGCCGCGGCGAGCGCGGGCAACATCTCCTCGCGCGTCTCACCGACCGACAGACCACCGATGCCATAACCGTCGAACTGCAGCGCCGAGATCTGTGCAGCACTCTTCCGCCGCAGGCCAGGATCGATTCCCCCCTGCACGATGCCAAAGAGGGACTGGTCGTCGCGGCGATGCGTCGCGCGCGCTCGTTCCGCCCACTCGCCCGTTCGGCGCAGGGCTTCTTCGATGACCGGAGCAGCAGAAGGCAGCGGTGGGCACACGTCGAGCACCATCTGAACGTCGGCCCCCAGTCGCTGTTGCACCTCGACCGCCGTCTCCGGAGTGAACCGATGCAACGAACCGTCGTACGTGGAGCGAAAGGTCACACCGCCATCGTCGACGTCGGGGTCGAGCGAGAACACCTGGAAACCACCCGAATCCGTGAGCGTGAGACCACTCCACCCCGCGAATCGAGCGAGGCCACCGAAACGTTCCACCACTTCGGGCCCCGGACGCAACATCAAGTGGTACGTGTTGCCGAGCACGATCCGCGCCCCCACCGACTCGTAGTCCTCGGCACTCAGGTACTTGATCGCACCACGAGTACCGACGGGCATGAAACATGGTGTCTGGTAGTCACCACGAGCGGTGGTCGCCACACCGGCGCGAGCGTTGCCACAGGTCGCTTCGACCTTCATCGTCACCGGAAACACGGCTTCACCGTACTGCGTAGGTTCGCGTCAGCGGGCGTGTCGATCGAGGAGCATGGCGTCACCGAACGACAACATCCGATAGCGCGCTTCGATTGCATGTTCGTAGAGAGTGCGCCACCGGTCACCGATCATCGAATGGATCATCATGATCAGCGTCGTGCGCGGCATGTGGAAGTTGGTCATCATCTTGTCCACCACCCGCCACTCGAATCCCGGCGTGATGAACAACGCCGTGCGACCACTGAAGTGACCCGTCGCCGCTGCACTCTCGAGGGCACGTGTGGCCGTCGTTCCCACCGCCACCACCGAGTTCCCCGATGCCCGAACCTGTCGACAGGCATCCCACGTCTCCTGTGGCACTCGGTAGTACTCGGTGTGCATCGGATGTCGGAGCGGATCCTCCACGTCGATCGGCTTGAACGTGTCGAGTCCGACCACGAGTTCGACTTCGAGGATCCGCACACCACGTCGACGAAGGTCGTCCATCAACGGCGCGGTCAGGTGCAGCCCTGCCGTCGGGGCGGCAGCCGACTTGGCGTCGTGCGAGTACACGGTCTGATACCGCTCACCGTCCTCCAGACGCTCCGTGATGTACGGCGGCAACGGCATCTCACCGTGCTCGAGCGGCCAGCGTTCGTCCAACAACTCGACCGTGAAGACGTCGTCGACCCGGTGCAGGAATCGCACCACGGCCGCGCCCGTGCCGTCGACCAACTCCTCGCCTTGGCGCAACTTCGCGCCTCCCCGGATGAGCGCGGACCACGATGATCCCTCGTTCTCGAGCAACAACACCTCGATCGCACCACCGGAGCGCCGCAACAAGCGCAGCCGCGCCGGGTAGACCCGCGTGTGATTGACCACCAGGGCATCGCCCGGCTGAAGGTGGTTCGGCAAATCACGAACATGAGCGTCGACGGGCGGCTCCGTTCCGCGATCGACGAGCAGTCGGGCGGAGTCGCGTGGTTCGACGGGACGCTGCGCGATCAACTCCTGGGGAAGTCGGTAGTCGAGATCGTCGAGTCGCATCAGGAGAACAAATCGGGCTCGTGAGCGGGTGCCACGAGTCCGAGATGTTGCCACGCAGCGGGCATCGCCACACGGCCACGCGGGGTGCGTGCGAGCAGACCCTGCTGGATGAGGAACGGTTCGTAGACGTCCTCCACCGTCTCGGGCTGCTCACTCACCGAGATCGCGAGGGTGGTCAGACCCACGGGTCCTCCCCCGAAGCGATCACAGAGTGCGTGCAGGATGGCGCGATCGACCTTGTCCAATCCGAGGTCGTCCACTCCGAACACGGCCAGTGCCTCGCGCGCCGTGGATTCGTCGATCTTCCCGTGGCCACGAACCTCGGCGAAGTCACGCACGCGGCGCAGCAACCGGTTGGCGATACGCGGGGTACCGCGCGAACGACGGGCGATCTCGCTCGCCCCCGTGGCGTTCGCCTCGATTCCGAGTATCGCGGCGGCGCGCAACACGATCTGTCGCAACTCGTCGGACTCGTAGTAGTCGAGTCGGGCCACCAGACCGAAGCGATCACGCAACGGACCGGTGATCATCCCCGTGCGAGTGGTCGCACCGATCAGCGTGAAACGAGGGAGGCTCAGTCGAATCGACGACGCGGTCGGACCCTTACCTACGATGATGTCGATCTGGAAGTCCTCCATCGCGGGATAGAGGATCTCCTCCACCGTCTTGGACAATCGGTGGATCTCGTCGATGAACAGCACGTCGTTGGGTTCGAGCTTGGTCAGGATCGCCGCAAGATCGCCCGCCCGTTCCAATGCCGGACCGGACGTGACGTGGAGGGCGGCAGCCATCTCGTTGGCCACGATTCCGGCCATCGTCGTCTTACCGAGCCCGGGTGGACCCGCCAGCAACAAATGGTCGACGGCCTGCTGACGTCGACGCGCCGCCTCCAAGATGATGCCGAGGTGCTCCTTGAGTTCGGTTTGTCCGACGAAGTCGCCGAGGGCACGCGGACGCAACCCACCTTCCTCGACCGACTCCGCAGAGTCGGCCTGCGGATCGAGGAATTCCTCACGCACGACGGGCCCCCAACATCGTCAACGCGGCGCGCAACGTCTCTTCGGGCGAACCGACCGCACCGACTTCGCGCAGGACGTGGCGCACCTCGTCGACCGAGTAGCCGAGACCGATGAGTGCATCCCGCACGTTGCCCATGACGCTCGGCGCCACACCACCCGACTCGACCTCGAGAATCGGGACGATCATCTTCCCCTTCAACTCGATCATCAACCGTTCAGCCGTCTTCTTGCCCACTCCCGGCACCATCGTCAGTGCCCCCGTGTCGGCAGTGGCGACGATGTCGGCGAGCACGTGTGGTGAATGCGTGGCCAGTATCGCCATCGCCATCGTCGGGCCCACGCCGTGCGCCCCGAGCAACGTCTCGAATGCCACGAGCTCGGTTCGCTCACGGAAGCCGAACAACGTGACCGCATCCTCGCGCACGTGATGATGGACGTGGAGGAAGGCCTGCGAAGTCGGCTCCAATTCGGCCAGTGTCCGCGGCGTGACGTTGACGAGATAACCGACCCCGGCAACCTCGAGCAACACCGTCGAGTCGGACGAACGCTCGAGCACCACCCCACGCAACGACCCGATCACGAGCGACCTGCCGAGACTGCCCGAGCGAGCGGCGCGCTCGCCAAGTGACACAGCGCCACGGCGGCGGCATCAGCCGCGTCGGTCGGCGACGGATCTCGGGACAGTCCGAGACGCTTGCGCACCATCGCCCGAATCGCCGCTTTGTCGGCGGCGCCGGAGCCGGCGACCGCAAGTTTCACCTGACTCGGCGTGTAGTGGGCAATTTCGATACCCCGACTACGTGCAGCGAGCAACACCACGGCGCTCGCCTGGGCCGTGCCCATGGCCGTCGACACGTTGTTCTGGAAGAACACCCGCTCGATCGCGACGCAAGCAGGGGCGAATTCGTCGATCAGCGCGGTCACATCCTGATGGAGTGCGAGCAAACGGTCCTCGAGCGGGTCGTCGCTCGGGGTGGTGAACACGCCGAGTGCACTCGCCTCGATCCGATTCCCCGACGCTGGTGACAGGAGCGCGTAGCCGCACCGGGTCAGGCCCGGGTCGATTCCGAGGCATCCGTGCTCACGGTCGTGGGCGAACATATGTTCTCACTCTACCGAAGAGCGTCCAGCCCAGAGGGGATCCGGTCCTCAGTGCTCGATTCGGCGAATCGCTGCCACGAGTTCCTCCACCGGGCGGTACGTGACCCCCGCGAGTGCTCGATGGACGTAGCGGATGATGCCCTCCTGATCGACGATGAAGACGCTGCGGCGGGTAAAGCAGAGAGGCCCGAGCACGCCCCACGCCTTGGCCACCTGTTTGTCGGTATCGGCGAGTAGTGGAAAAGCGAAGCCATGCCGATCGGAGAAATCGTCGTGGCTGGCGACGTCCTGAGCGGAGATGGCCAACACCTGAGCGCCGACGTCGCGGAATTGGTCCAGCTCATCGTTGTACGCGTTCAACTGACGCGTACACACGGGTGTGTTGTCCCCGGGGTAGAACACGACGACCACGATCTTGCCGCGATAGTCAGCGAGCCGAAACGTGCGTCCGCCCGTTCCCGGCAGTTCGATCGGTGGTGCCGGATCCCCCACTGCGACGGTCATGAGGCGGCCTCCGCCATCAGATCATCGGAGATGTCGAAGTTGGCGTACACGTCCTGCACGTCGTCGTTCTCCTCCAACTCGTCCATGATCCGCAGCACGGCGCGCGCATCGGCCGCGTCCTGCACTTGGACCGACATCGACGAGAGCATCGTCGTCGTCGCGGAGTTCACGGCGATGCCTGCGTCCTCCAATGCAGTCTTCACGTCGAACACCGCAGAAGGGTCGCACAGGATCCGCCACGAGTCACCCTCGTCGACGATGTCGTCCACTCCGGCGTCGAGCGCGGCCGTCATCACCGCGTCTTCGCTCGCCTCCCTCGACACGTTGACGATGCCCTGCCGCGAGAACTGCCAACCCACCGCCCCAGGCTCTGCCATCGCTCCCCCGAACTTGCTGAACAGCGAACGCACGTCGGAAGCGGTGCGATTGCGGTTGTCGGTGAGGCACTCGATCAACATGGCGACACCGCCCGGCGCGTACGCCTCGTAGGTGATCGACTCGTATGACGCACCCGTCTGCACGCCCGAGCCGCGCTTGATCGCCCGGTCGATGGCGTCGTTGGTCATTTGTGCGGCCTTGGCCTTGAGCACCACCGTGCGCAGCGACGCATTGGAGTTCGGGTCCCCACCGCCTTCACGTGCCGCCACCGCGAGTTGGCGGGCCAACTTGGCGAACGCCTTGCCACGGGCCTTGTCGAGCGCGCCCTTCTTGCGCTTGATGGTTGCCCATTTGGAATGGCCGGACATGGTTACTCCTTCACCACACACTCTACGAACAAGCGGTGTAAGCGATCGTCGTCGGACAACTCGGGATGGAACGACGCCGCCCACACCTTGCCTTGGCGCACGAGCACTGGTTCGCCGTCGTGGCGAGCGAGCACCTCGGCCGATCCCACCCGAGTAACGCGAGGAGCGCGAATGAACACCGCCCGAAACGGTTCGGTGAGGCCCGACACCTGCAGGTCGGTCTCGAAGCTGTCGACTTGACGTCCGTATGCGTTGCGCTGCACCGTGATGTCGAGTGCACCAAACGACGACTGATCCGCTCGCCCGTCCTCGATCCGAGAAGCCAACAGGATCATGCCCGCGCAGGTGCCCAACACCGCCACGCCGTCGCCGATCGCGCCGGCCACTGGGTCGAACAATCCCGAGGTGACGAGCAACTTGGACATCGTCGTCGACTCGCCCCCGGGCATCACGATCGCTTGCACTCCCGCGACGTCTCGCGGTTCACGAATCTGCCGGGTGACGCAACCGATCCGGTCGAGCACCTCTTGATGTGCCGCGAACGCACCTTGCAGCGCGAGGACACCGACTTTGACCGCAGCCATATGGCGCGTAGGGATTACCAGCCGCGCTCGGCGTAGCGCTCGTTCACCTTGTCCATTCCGATGCCCGTCATCGGCGCACCGAGATTGCGACTCACCTTGGCCAGGATGTCGGGGTTGTTGAAGTGCGTCGTGGCTTCCACGATCGCCTTCGCTCGCGGAGCGGGATCGTCGCTCTTGAAGATTCCCGACCCCACGAACACCGACTCGGCGCCGAGTTGCATCGCCAGTGCGGCGTCGGCCGGTGTGGCGATGCCGCCAGCGCAGAACAACGGCACTTGCAATGCACCCGTCTCGGCGATCTCTTGCACGAGCGGGAGTGGCGCCTGCAACTTCTTCGCCCAATCGAACAATTCGGCGGAGTCGGCCTGGGTGATCCGACGCACGTCGCCGGTGATGTTGCGGAGGTGGCGCACCGCCTCGACCACGTTGCCGGTTCCTGCTTCACCCTTCGAGCGGATCAATGCCGCTCCCTCGGAGATGCGACGGAGTGCCTCTCCCAGGTTGGTCGCACCACAGACGAACGGCACGGTGAACTTGAGCTTGTCGATGTGGTGCGTCTCGTCGGCCGGGGTGAGCACTTCAGACTCGTCGATGAAGTCGACGCCGAGCGCCTCGAGGATCTGGGCCTCGACGAAGTGACCGATCCGCGCCTTGGCCATCACCGGGATGGACACCGCGGCCTTGATCCCCTCGATCATCTCCGGATCGCTCATGCGGGCGACACCACCGTCGCGACGGATGTCGGCCGGTACGCGCTCCAGGGCCATCACACCGCAACCGCCCCCGCGTCCTCGGCGATCTTCGCCTGCTCGGGGGTGACCACGTCCATGATCACACCGCCCTTGAGCATCTCGGCCAAGCCCCGCTTGACCGTCATCGAACCGCGGACATCCTGCTGCGACATGCGCCCCAGCGTACCGAGGCGAACTTCAGGCCGAGCAGTCCAGCCGGATGATTGGTGCCGATCGTGTCCCGAACGGCTGGCAGATCACGGGTAGTCGACGGACTCCGGGTCCACACCCGTGCCGATGACGGCCAGCTTGTCCGCCCGCGCGACCTGGATGAACGTCTGACCAGGTGTCAACTTGATCGGCGCCCCCGCGGAATCACGAATCACGTACACACCGAGACGATCCGTGCGCTCCCACGAGCCGACGTAGACCACACCGTTGGTGAACACGTATGCCTTGCCGGATCCGACCGTCTTCGACGTGGGGCTGTAGGTGTTGGAATACTCCACCTCGAGCACGATCACGTTGGGAACCGAGATCTGCTCGTCGTTGGCATCGACGTGTGGGGTTCCGTCTTGGACGCGCAACCACTCGTTGGCCTCCGTCGACCACGTCCATTGCACCTTCACGCCGTCCATCGACAGGCGCAGACCGTCCACCGCCTCGGAGGTGCTGGCGTTGGCGTCGCTCTCCGTGCGGTACTCGAATTGCTTCTGCGGAGCCACCGAGCCAGCGGGGGCGAGCGTCCACAGCTTCGTCGTCTCTGCGATCAGGTTGTGCGGCGCCGGGCGCTCCGAGTCGCGTGCGAATCCACCGTCCTTGTTGGCCACGGTGTAGCTGAGATCGACGAGGTCGGACTTGCGGATCGCATTCGTCACCTTCTCGTTGCCGCCGCTCCAGACGAACAGCGGCTGGTTCAGCGAGCCCAGCAGGTTGATGTCCTGGAAGCGGCCGGAGCGAATCGGTCCGACCGGGTCGGAGCCCTCACTGTGGAACACGGCGGCGAAGCGCGTCAGCTTCTCGACGTTCTCCTCGAACACGATGTCCGCCTCGTTCAGGCCCATCTGCGGACGCGCCTTCGGATGGTTGTCGATCTTCACGACCATCGCGGGACGGGCGAGCACTGCTTCGTCGGTCGCCTCGGTGCCGAGCAGCGGATAGATCGGTCCTTGCTCGACGACGGTCGTCTCGACCGGTGCCATCGTCGTCGCGACCTCCTCGCTCACCGTCGTCTCCCCACCGCCGCACGCCGCGGCGACGAGTCCGAAGACGGCGATGGTGGTGAGGGTCAACGTGCGGCGAAGGACCATTGGTTACATCTCCCTGAGTAGAGCAATCCGCTCCGTGAGCGGAGGGTGCGTATTGAAAAGTTTATGCCATACCCCGAGACGACCCGTGTCACCGACGCCGGACATGGGCTGCTCGATCCACATGTGTGCAGTCGCCATGCTCGCGGCGTGGGTCGCGGTGGTGTCCTGTTGGAGTTTCTCCAGTGCACCGATGAGACCCGGCGGATAACGCGTCATGCGAACCGCAGAGACGTCGGCGAGCGTTTCGCGGCGACGACTGATTGCCGCCTGCATCACCTTGGCCAACAACGGAGCGACGATCAACAACGCCAGACCGACGAACGCGAGCGGATTGTTGCGGTCGGCATGATCGCCGGAACGGGCGACGCGACCACCGTTCCACCACATCGTGCGAATCGCGATGTCGGTGATGATCGCCACGGTGCCGACCAGCGTGACGGCGAGCGTGGAGACGAGGATGTCGTAGTTCTTGATGTGCGAGAGTTCGTGGGCGACGACCCCCTCGAGCTCCACGCGGTTCATCTGTTCCAGCATCCCCGAGGTGAAAGCGATCGCCGCATTCTTCGGATTCCTCCCCGTGGCGAAGGCGTTCGGTGCGGGATCGTCGATCACATAGACACGGGGCTTGGGGATGCCACTCGCAATGCACAGACCCTCGACCAAGTTGTGGAGGCGGCGGTACTGAACTTCGTCTGCGGGCACCGCCCTGCTCACCCGCAGGGCGATCGCATCCGACTTCCAGTAAGACGTGAACGCGAACACGGCGGCGATGACCAGTGCAGCGATGGTTCCCGACGTGCCGTTACCGATGAGCACACCGACGGCCCAGCCGACGAGCACGACGACGACAACGAAACCGACCAACAGGAACGCCGTGAGTCGCTTGTTCGCCGCGATCAGATCGTTCATGTCTTGCTAGAACTGCACCTTGGGAACTTCGCGGGCGGCAACTTCCGCCTCGAAGTACTCGCGCTCGCCGAAGCCGAACGACTTCGCGACCAACACTCCGGGGAACGCCTGGATCGCGTTGTTGTATGCCTCTACTGCATCGCCATAGAACTGCCGGGCGTAGGCGATCCGACTCTCCGTGTTCGCCAGTTCTTCCTGCAGCGAGACGAAGCCTTGATTCGCCTTCAGGTCGGGGTATGCCTCGGCCAGTGCGAACAATTGGCGCAACGCCCCGGTGATCTCGTTGTTCACCTGAGCCTGCTCGTGCGGCGTCGACCCTGCGGCCATGGCATGCGAGCGCGCGGTAACGACGGCCTCGAGAGCAACCCGTTCGTGCGCTGCGTACCCCTTCACCGTCTCCACCAAGTTCGGAATCAGGTCGAGGCGTCGCTTCAACTGCACGTCGATCTGCGACCACGCGTTGTCCACCTCGTTGCGCTTGCGGACGAGGCCGTTGTAGACGACCACCGCGACGACCACGAGGACCGCCACCACCACGATGATGATCCAGGTCAGATTCATGCGATCAGTCTAGATGGGGAGGTTTCGAGGGATGCTTCAACTCGCGGCTCGCGAACGTCGCAACAGGCGATCGTTGAAACGGCGGATGAATCGGCTCGTTTTCAGGTCGAGCCGCTGCATCTCCTCGTCCTCGAGCAGGTCCTCGTAGATCTGCACGTAGCGCTCGGCCAACGACTCCATCGAGAAGTGCGTGGCGCGCTCGAGACCACTCGCCACGTACCGCTCTCGCGTCGATTCATCTGCCCACAATCTGGCGAATGCCTCGGCGAGTGCGCGTGGATCGCTCGGCGGCACCAACCATCCGTCCTGATCGTGACGCGCGACTTGTCGATATCCGTCGATGTCGCTGGCCACCAGGCACGCGCCAGCCGCCATCGCCTCGAGCAACACCAAGCCGAACGACTCACCGCCCAACGATGGCGCGCAGAAGAAGGTCGCCCGATTGAGTCGGCGAATCTTCTCGTCGTCGGGAATCCGGCCCAACCACTCGATTCGCTTGTCGTTTCCGAACCTTGCTGCCAGCCAATCCAAGTCCGGTCCGTCGGATGCCACCCACAGACGGAAGTCGGGAGGCAAGTGCGCCATCGACTCGAGCAACACCTCGAGTCCCTTGCGTGGTTCGTGACGCCCACAAAAGAGAATCGTGGGTGTCGACTCGCGGACGACGTCGGGAGCCCGGAATCGAGTCGTTTCGATTCCGTTGCAGAGCACCGTGTACTCGCCGTCGAGATATCGTTTCGCCAGTTCTTCGGCGGCGCGCGAAACCGCCACACGGACGTTGAGATGTGCGGCAGCCCACCGCGCCGTGCGATTGAGGACGCGATAGGAACCCGAGTCGCCGGCAGCGTGAAACGTCCCCACCAGCGGCGCGATCTGCAACAACAGAGCAGTAGCCGTCGGACCGGGCACCAAGGGCTCGTGCAAGTGGATCACGTCGAATGCCTCGTCGTTCAGTGCGCGCATCGTGCGCAAGGCAGCCGACGGATCCGGGGCGAGCGGAGCGACGGAACCATTCGAGGACGTCGGAAGGCTGTTGCCGACGGGGGTGACGAACGGCTCGGGCGGAGGACCGTCGCACGGCGCGAGCACGCGCACCTCATGACCGAGCAGACGCAACTCCCGAGTCAGACCCAAGACCTGGGCCTGCACTCCACCGGGAATCGAGATGCTGTACGGGCACACCATCGCGATACGCAACATGCCCATGACCTATACGGTAGGCGCGAGAAAGGTTGGTGTGGGATGTCAAGAGACGAGAGTGACTTTCGACCCGCGCTGTCGATCGTCGGCACTCCGACCAAACGCGCAAGCCTCCTCGAGTTGGCCGTGGAGGCCGAGCGGCTGGGCTTCAGCGGAATTGCGTGTCCCAGCCTCGGCGCGGCGGTGGGTATGTGCATGTCACTCGCCCACGTCACCACGAAGATCGCGTTCTGGACGTCGATCCAGCCGATCTACTACAGCCATCCGGTCGAGTCGGCGAACACCGCAGCCCATCTCCATGAGATCTCCGGGGGACGATTCGCATTCGGCATCGGCGTGAGTCACGGTCCCGTCACCAAGCGACTCGGTGTCCAGACTGGCATGCCGTTGCGAGACATCGAGGAATACGTCACCGCGATGAGGGCGCACGAGCGGTTCTCAGGTGCACTGCCGCCGATCCTCCTCGCCACTCTTCGCGACAAGATGCTCGGTCTCGCCACGAAGATCGCCGACGGAGCAATTTGGGCGAACGCCTCACTCCGTGACATCGAACGACAAGTCCGAATCGCCCACGACGCGAGACCAGAGGGATTCCGTCTCTCCAACATGATCCCGACGGTGATCTCCGACGACATCGATGCTGCACGTGCGATCAATCGCAAGACGATGGTGGGATATGTCTCGCTCCCCAACTACCGCAACTACTGGCGTCAAGCTGGATTCGACGCGGAGATGGACCGCATCGAGGCGGCACTGTCATCGAAAGACGACGCGCAGATCAGGTCCGCGATGAGTGACGAGTGGTTGGATGACTGCACCATCTCCGGCGACGCCGCTCGCGTCCGCGAGCGGCTGTTCGCGTGGCACACGCGCGGGGTGCAGCCGATCGCAGTGATGTCCTCGACGAGTGGCGGTCAAGCGGTCGCGATCAAGGAACTCTTCTCCGCCTACGCCTGATCACCACGTGCGCCTGATCAGTAGCCGGGATCGCTCGGCCAGTTCGGCTGGAACAAATGCCACTGCTCCGGTCGTCGCCTGATCAATTCCTCCACTCGCTCAGCGAGACGCTGCGTAACCTGACGCACGTCCTCGCGCAACGAACCTGACGAGGTGACGTCCACTGGTGGGCCGACCACGGCATGGTGACCATCGACGTCGCGCCGGAAGTACGTCGCCACCGGCAAGAGCGCCGCGCCGGTGCGCAACGCGAAGAACGCCGGACCAGATGGAAGGCTGGTCGACTCGCCGAAGAAATTCACTTCCACACCAGATCGCTTGCCGTTCCGCGCGATGTCCCGGTCACACAGCAGACACACCACCGCATTCGATCTCAGGGCGGACGCGACCTTCACGCCAGCCGAATCGTCCAGCGCGATCACGGTCATCCCTAACCGCGCGCGGAGGTCGACGAAGAGCCTCGTGACGTCTTCATCCCCGAGCACCTCGGCCACGGCATGCACGTCATATCCGCGGTCAGCGAGCCAGCGCCCCGCCCACTCCCATCCACCCAGGTGTGGAAGGGCGAGGATCGCCCCGTTGCCCCGGGCAATGGCTTGCTCGATGTACTCGAAACCCTCCACCGAGAAGCCGCGTTCGACCCGCTTGCGGGACAAGCGGGGCAAGCGGAACGATTCCACGTAGTAGCGCGCGTATGCCTGGAACGCGCGGCGTGACGAGCGGCGCATCAGTCGCGCTGGAATGTCGGGCCGTATCCGTCGAACGTGTCGCTCGAACATCGCGCGACGGGAGCCGCCGACGAGGGCTGCGAGCGAACCTGCGATCCACGAGACCAGATGCGCGCCACGCGGCGAGATGTAGCGGCTGGCGGCGAGAGCGCCGCGATACGCGAGATACGTCGGCCGAACTCGCGGCATCCGCGTCAGAGTGGACGACGTCGACGATTGAAGCGCGCGCGGTAGTCGTCGCGCTTCGCCCGACGAGAAGCCCGCCGCGATCGGCGAGTGGCGATGCGTTCTGCAGTCACCGGCGCAACGGCTGCCTGACGCCAAACCTTGATGAATCGCTGCACGGCGGTGTAGGCGGTGAGGACCAGCATCACCCACATCACCCACAACAGGATCGAGCCGAAGAGCAGGCCGATGCACAGCACCACGATTCGCTCCGCTCGCTCCATCAGCCCGCCCTTGGCCTGCAGGCCGAGCGACTCGGCCTTGGCGCGCTCGTAGGAGATGAGGAGCGACAATCCCATCACGGCGAAGGGGATGACCGCCGTCCGCGGATCGTTCGTCACCGCGAAGTGCCACGCAACGCCACCGAGCACCACTGCATCACTCACTCGGTCGATGACCGAGTCGAAGAACGCCCCGCGCTGACTGGCGAGGTTGGAGGCCTTGGCCAAGGCTCCATCCAGCAGATCCGGCAGCGCCGAGGCCACCAACAACACGAAGCCCAACTGCAATTGGCCCGCGCCGATGGCGACTGCCGACGCGCACGCCATCAACAGGCCGGCCAGCGTGAAGTGATCCGGCGTCAGGCGGGTCTTGCCCAGTCGTACGCCGATCGGGCGAATGGCACGCTCTACCTGGCTCCGAAATCGACCATCGAACACGGTCAAATCCTACCGATGATCAGACCTCGGGATTGTCTTCGACGAAGCACTCCACTTGACGGCCGTCGACGGCATCGATGAGCACGAGCCCTCGCTTGAGTGGTGGTTCCTCCGCGCTGTAACACAGCACGCGCCACGTCGGCCGACTGCGCCAGCCTCGCCACACCTGTTGTGCCGATGCATGGCCGACGGCGAATCCGACCGCTCGCGACGCGAGCACCAGTGCATCGGTCTCCTTCACCCCGAGCTTCCACGAGGACGACAACAGGAACGTCGAAAATGCTGCGAGCAACACGGCGACGAAGAGGAAACCATCGTTGACATATCCTGCGTTGTCGGCCTGCGAGCGGCCGAGCGTGAACCACGCCACCAGACACGCACCAGCGATCGCCAAGTACAACAACGCGGGGATGCGCCGACGACTGTTGTCAGGGAACTGATAGGGGCCGACGAACTCGGACGCATTCAGGTCTTCGGGCAACTGGTCGCGAATCTCGTCGGACATCGCTACTTCCCCACCATCTCTGCGAAACGTGCCCGGAGCCGGGTCGCACTCACTGCGAGCGATTCAGGGAGGATCTTGGTGTTGGCCACGGTCACCATGAAGTTGGTGTCGCCGCCCCATCGTGGCAACACGTGCACGTGCAGATGCTGCGAGACGCTGCCACCGGCCGTCGCACCCATGTTGATCCCCACGTTCACTCCCTGCGGCGAATACTCGGCCTTCAACACCCGAACCGCGTCCTGCACCAGGATCCAGATCTCGGTCCGCTCCTCGTCGGTCAACGATTCCAACTCGCCGACCTCCCGATACGGCAACACGAGCATGTGCCCCGGCGAATAGGGAAAGGCGTTGAGGATGACGAAACAATGCCGGCCGCGATGAACGATGTACGACTCCTCGTCCGTGATTCCCGATTCGAGGATCCGGGTGAAGATCGACTTGGTCGAATCCATCTTCTTCGAGTCACGCTGGACGTACTCGGCTCGCCATCCGTTCCACAGATGCTCCAGCATCAGACGCTCTCTCTGCCGTCGACCACTGCGGAGAGTTCCGCGATGAAGGAGTCGACCGACACACCGCGACGCACTTCTCCTCCGCGAGGGTTGACCCCCAACGTGTCACCAGCCACGTCTTCGTCACCGACCACGAGCACGTAGGGGATTCGTTCGACCTTGGCAGTGCGGATGCGCTTGCCCAGCTGCTCGTCGGCGGCCGCGAGATCGGTGCGGAATCCTCGCGCACGCAGACGCGCCACCACCTCGGCTGCATGTCCCTCGTGCGCCGTGGTGACGGGGAGCACGCGAGCCTGAATCGGCGCGAGCCAGGCGGGGAACGATCCGCCGTAGTGCTCGAGGAGCACCCCGAAGAACCGCTCCACCGAGCCGAACAGCGCGCGATGCAACATGATCGGTCGGTGTCGGGCGTTGTCGGTGCCGATGTACTCCAACTGGAACCGCTCCGGGAGGTTGAAGTCGCACTGGATGGTGCTCAACTGCCACTTACGACCGATGGCGTCACGCACGTCGATGTCGATCTTCGGACCGTAGAACGCCGCGTCACCCTCCTTCACCGCGTAGGACACGCCGTGTCGATCCATCGCCGTGCGCAGGGCCTCGGTGGCCTTCTGCCAGATCTCGGCGGATCCGACGCTCTTGTCGGGATCGCGGGTCGAGAGATTGAACTCGAACTCGTCGAAGCCGAACTTGCGCAGGACCGACATCACGAAATCGAGCAACGACGTGATCTCGTCGGTCAACTGCTCCTCGGTGCAATAGATGTGACTGTCGTCCTGGGTGAATCCGCGGATACGCAACAAACCGTGCAGGGTGCCGGCACGCTCGTAGCGGTACACCGTCCCCAACTCGAACAGTCGCAGCGGGAGTTCCCGATAACTGCGCTGGCGCTCCCTGAAGATCAGGCAGTGCATCGGACAGTTCATCGGCTTCGGGTAGTACGTGCCGTTGTCCATCTCCATCGGCGGATACATGCCGTCCTTGTAGAAGTCGAGGTGTCCCGACGTGACGAACAGTTTCTCGTTGGCGAGGTGCGGGGTGTAGACGAACTGGTAGCCCCCCGTCGCATGGCGCTCACGGCTGTAGTCCTCCATCAGCTTGCGCACGATGGCGCCCTTGGGATGCCACACCGCCAGACCCCCACCGAGTTCACTTGGGAACGACAGCAGATCCATCTCGACTGCGAGTCGCCGGTGGTCGCGCTTCTCCGCTTCGGCGAGTCGGTGGAGATGTTCCTCGAGTGCCGACTTCGACTCCCATGCAGTGCCATAGACGCGCTGCAGCATCGGACCCTTTTCGTTGCCGCGCCAGTAGGCGCCAGCCACCTTCATCAACGCGAAGTGTCCGAGTCGCGACGTGGAGGGTACGTGCGGTCCGCGACACAGATCGACGAACGTCTCGGAGTTGCGATAGACGCTGACGGCGCTGCCACTGCCCACTTCACCCGCGTCACTCCCATCGGCGGAGCCACTCGTCACTCGCTCGATGATCTCGCACTTGTACGGCTGGTCCGCGAACAACTGCAACGCGTCGGCCACCGACACTTCGTCACGCACGAAGGGCTGGTCCGCGGCGACGATGCGCCGCATCTCCTCGGTGATCCTGGACAAGTCCTCGTCGCTGAAGGTACGGCCGCCCGGAAGTTCGAAGTCGTAATAGAACCCGTCTTCGATCGCGGGCCCGATGGTGAACTTCGCCCCGGGGAACAACGTCACGACCGCCTGCGCCAGGACGTGGGCAGTCGAGTGCCGCAGGACGTGCCGACCCCCGTCGCTGTCGCTGGTGAGGATGCTCACCGTCGCTCCATCGCCGAGCGTCGCGCCGAGGTCGCGCTCCTCGCCATCGACCACGGCCGCGACGGCCGCCTTGGCCAACCGCGATCCGATGTCTCGCGCCAAGTCGAGCGCGGTCGATCCCCGCGGCAGCGAACGTGAACTGCCATCGGGCAGACGAATCTCGATGGTCTCCGAACCGTTCACGCGTCCAAGTCTAAGGCGACCCGATCACGCGGAGCCGAGATCACCTGCTCTACAGCGACACGCCGAGCAGCGCGGCAGCGGATCGCACCGACAATCCTCTACTCGCAGCGCCGTCGAGAACTTCTACCGCCAACGGTGTGTTCAGGTCGTCGTCGAGCGCAGTCCGAGCGTCATCGATCACCTTGTCGTCTTCCCGACCGGTCAGCGATTCGCCCCACGCCGAGAGCCTGCGTTCGTTGCGCGACATCAAGTCGGTCGACCACTCCCACTCATGTCGGTAATGGTGCTCGATCAAGCCGAGCCGAATCGCGCGCGGATCGTGGTTCTCGCGCAGCGCGTCGACGAACACGAGGTTGCCCCGGCTCTTCGACATCTTGTGTCCGTCCATGTGGACCATCGCCACGTGCATCCAGTGCCGCACGAACGGAACGCCGGTTGCGGCTTCCGACTGCGCCCGCTCGCATTCGTGGTGCGGGAAGATCAGGTCGCTACCGCCACCGTGCAAGTCGATCGTGGTGCCGAGTTCGCGCAGCGCGAGCGCCGAGCACTCGATGTGCCAACCAGGTCGACCAGGACCCCACATCGTGTCCCACGCGGGCTCATCGGCCGCCGACGGGTGCCACAACACGAAGTCGAGTGGATTGCGCTTGTTGGGGTCCTCGACGTTTCCGCCACGTTCCTTGGCCAACGCGATCATCTCTTCCCGTGAGTAGTGCGAGATCGAACCGAACAACGGGAACTTCTCCACGTCGAAGTACACCGAACCACCGGCCTCGTAGGCATAACCGCGATCGATGACCATGCCGATGAATCCGCGAATGTCCGGAATGGCCGACGATGCACGGGGTGTGCTGTGCACTGGCAAGGCGTTCAGCGCCTGCATGTCCCGTTCGAATCGCACCTCTTCGCGAGCAGCCAAGTCCAAATAGTGCACGCCGAGTTCGCGGGCCTTGGTGAACAACGGGTCGTCGACGTCGGTGACGTTGCGCACGCACTTGACCTCGTGGCCCGAGTCGATCAGCCGCCGCTGCAGGACGTCGTAGGAGATGAAGGTGAATGCGTGACCGAGGTGGGTCGCGTCATAGGGCGTGATCCCACAGGTGTACATGAGGACCGTCTCACCACACTCGAACGGAACGATCTCCCTCCGCGCAGTGTCGAACAGCCGCATCAAGATGGGAGATCCATCGAACGACCGGTCACCGGATCGTTGGACGGAATTCCGGTGAGCCGCGGAGCGACTCGCGTCTTGTAGCGGACGTTCAATTGCAACAGCACCGCAGTGAACGCCTCCAGGGCGAGCGCGTTGGACAGTCCACCGGTGCTCAATGGTCGACAACCGGGGATCTTGGCGACGATGTCGCTCACCGTCTCGATCGCCTCGGGAAAGTCCGAACAGATCAACACGTCGCTGTCGACGTGATGATCGAGGTTGCCCAACTCCTTGGCGGGGATGTGCTGCATTGCCGCCACCACCCGGCTCGCCGGGATTGCCGCCTGCACGTGGGCGGCGATGCTGCCACGCGGAGGAACGAGCGGTTGGAACTCCTTGCCGACGCGAATCAATGCGTTGGCCATCGTCACCACGATCTTGCCGCGCAACGCATCGGCGTGCTCACCGACGAGTGTGGCGATGGAGTCCCATGGCGTCGCGACCACGACGAGATCGCAGTGGGCTGCGGCGAGATTGTCGCCTGCCTCGATCGTGATGTCGTGATGGGGCCAGGCCGCGACCAAATCCGCCACGGCGTGCTGAGACTTCTCCTGCGATCGTGATCCGATGACGACGTCGTGGCCCGCGACGTTGAGGCGCAAACCGAGCCCGCTCCCTGCGGGACCCGTGCCGCCCATGATCCCGATCCGCATCGGCCAAGTCTCACACATTCCCCCGAGGGCAACTACGGTCTAGGTGGATGTCGTCTTCAGGAATACTCGCCGGCAAGAACCTCGTGATCACGGGTGTCCTCACCGACGCATCACTGGCCTTCGGGGTGGCTCGACTCGCCCAACGCGAGGGCGCCAAGATCATCCTCACTGGCGCCGGCCGCGGCTTGTCGATCACCGAACGCACCGCGCGGAAGCTCGATACGCCCCCCGAGGTGGTCGAGTTCGACGTCACCGAGTCGGCGCACGTCGAGTCCGCGCGGGAGGCTGCCCGACGACATCTCGGACGGGTGGATGGCGTGCTGCATGCGATCGGTTTTGCTCCCGCCTCGTGCCTCGGCGACGACCTGATGGCGGCCCCCTGGCAGGACGTGGCCGTGGCGATGGAGATCTCCGCATATTCCTTGAAGACGCTCGCCGATGCCTTCTTGCCGCTGATGACCGAAGGCGGCAGTTTCGTCGGACTCGATTTCGACAACACGGTGGCGTGGCCGGCGTACAACTGGATGGGTGTGGCCAAGGCGGCCCTCGAGGCCACCAACCGCTATCTCGCCCGCGAACTCGGCGCGCGCGGTGTCCGCTGCAACCTCGTCGCCGCAGGTCCGATTCGTACGATGGCCGCCAAGTCCATTCCTACCTTTGCCAAATTCGAGGACGTTTGGTCGGAGCGGGCGCCACTCGGCTGGAACATCCTCGACAGCGAGCCCGTGGCTCGCGCGTGCGTCGCCCTGCTCTCGGACTGGTTTCCCGCAACGACCGGCGAGATCATCCACGTCGACGGCGGTTTCCACGCCGTCGGTGTGTAGACCTGCTCACGTGCGTCGCGTCTTCCGACTTCTCGCGATTCCGATACTTGCCGCCCTGCTCGGTGGACTCCTCGCACCGGGGAGCGCTGCCGCTGCGGTCGTCAATGATCCGCTCTACCCGCAACAGTGGGGTCTCGCCAAGATCGGTGCCGAACAAGTGTGGGCGATCACCCGTGGCGCCGGTGTCACGATTGCGGTGGTCGACAGCGGCAGTGGGCCGCACCCCGATCTCGACGCCAACCTCGACCAAGGTGTGAACCTGTTCGGTGGTGCGAACGAGCCGGGTGCGCCGGATGTCGACACCCAAGGTCACGGCACTCACGTTGCTGGGATCATTGCCGCGACGGCGAACAATGCCGCTGGCGGAGCAGGAGTCGCGCCGGAGTCACGTATCCTGCCCATTCGTGTTCTCGGGCCCGACGGTCGCGGGCGCTCTGGCGACGTCGTCAACGCCGTGCGCATGGCGGCCGACATGGGAGCGCGAGTAATCAACCTCTCCCTCGGCGGAGACCAGGAGTCGGCGGCACTTTCCGAAGCGATCACCTACGCCACGAACAAGGGGGCGCTCGTCATCGCGGCAGCGGGCAACGACGGCCCCACTGCGGTGCCCAAATGGCCGGCGGCATTCGACCAGACGATCGCAGTGGCCTTCGTCGACCAGAACGATGCGCCCGGCACGAAATCCCAGGTAGGTGACTACATCGACATCACTGCACCAGGCGTCGGCATTCTCTCGACCGCGCTCGGCAACTACGGGATGAGTACCGGCTCGTCGATGGCTGCTGCGTTCGTCAGCGGTGCGGCCGCCCTGCTGTTCTCCGCCCAACCGACACTCACCAATTCTCAAGCGCGCGACATCCTGCTGCAGTCAGCCACCGACATCGGCACGCCGGGCCGCGACCCCCAGACGGGATTCGGATTGCTCAACCTCGTCAGGGCGTTCGCCCAACTCGCGGCGCTGTTCCCCGAGTCGAGCCAGCCAGTGGTGACGGCACTCGGTCGAGTCAACGAGACACTCACCGTGGTCGCCCGACCCGATGCCAAGGCCCAGTGGTTCCGCTGCACGAAACCCGGGCCCGCCTCGACGAAGCGACCCACCAATTGTTCCGCCATTCCGAACGCTGTTGGCCTGCAGTACCGCACCAAATCACGTGATGCGGGAACCTTCATTCGCGTCGCGCTCACGACACCCCAGCAGTCGACTCCGCAGTTCTCCACGGCAACTCCGCGGATCATGGGCAAGTGGCTGAACGTCAGCACCGTGGCGACGTCGTCGTCAACGCCGACGACGTCGCTCCTCGCGGGTCCCTCCAAGGGGCGAACGACGCTGCAAGTCGTGAGTGGTGGATGCACCCTGACGCGCACCGCCCTCGTCGCGCCCGCGGGAGCGGACAACTGCACGCTTCGAGTGCGTGTCGGCGCACGTGCGCCATTTCCGGCGATGAACTTCGTCGTCTCCATCTCGATAGTGCCCGCCGGCTGAGCGATGAGCAATCGACTCGCCGATCAGACGAGCCCCTATCTCCGTCAACACCGCGACAACCCCGTCGACTGGTATCCGTGGGGTGAGGAGGCATTCGCAGAAGCCACCCGTCGCAACCTGCCCATCCTGCTTTCCGTGGGGTACTCGGCGTGCCACTGGTGTCACGTGATGGCCCACGAGTCGTTCGAGGACACGGAGACCGCCTCGATCATGAACGACCTCTTCGTCAACGTGAAGGTCGACCGCGAGGAGCGTCCGGACGTGGACGCGATCTACATGGACGCGGTACAAGCGATGACCGGCCGCGGCGGCTGGCCGATGACCGTGTTCCTCTCTCCGCAGGGTAAACCGTTCTACGGAGGCACCTACTACCCGAAGCCCACGTTCATCCAGTTGATGCGCGCGATCGACGATGCCTGGAAGTCGCGACGAAGCGAGATCGACGAGAACGCCGATGCGCTGATGGAGATCCTTTCTCGCACGGCCGCGATCGCGCCACGCGAGGACGTACCCGGCATCGAGTCGTTCGATCTCGCGACGCGCCAGTTGCTGAGCAACCAAGACGCCAAATGGGGCGGATTCGGTGGTGCGCCGAAGTTCCCCAACACGATGAACGTCGAGGTGCTGCTCCGACAGTTCATGGACGCAGAGTCGAAGGAGATCCACTCGGCCGTCAAGACCACGCTCGACGCGATGGCCTCGGGCGGTATG
This sequence comes from Ilumatobacteraceae bacterium, assembly GCA_046093585.1. GTDB lineage: Bacteria > Actinomycetota > Acidimicrobiia > Acidimicrobiales > Ilumatobacteraceae > UBA3006. The sequence continues at coordinate 22,739 of JBJTFU010000145.1, forward strand.
TACGACCATCTCGCGGGCGGTTTCGCCCGCTACAGCGTGGACGAAAAGTGGTTGGTTCCGCACTTCGAGAAGATGCTCTACGACCAGGCCCTCATCACACGCACCTACCTCCACGCCGCCCTCGCCCTCGGCGAACGCTCCTGGCTCCAGATCGTCGAAGAGACGATCACCTACGTCCTGGAGACACTGACCCACCCCGACGGCGGATTCTTCAGTGCCGAGGATGCCGACTCACTCGACGAACACGGCCACTCCCACGAGGGACACTTCTACGTCTATTCGCTCGACGACGTGCGCGCCGCCGTGCCTCCCGCATCCGTCGACGCGGCCATGGACTGGTGGGGATTCACCGAGGAGGGAAACTTCGAGGGCAAGAACATCCCGACGCGCCTGCGTCATCGGGGTTCATTCGCGAGGTCGCCGCAGATCGACGAGACCCGACGTGCATTGCGCAGATACCGCGAACGACGGTCACGCCCCGGGCTCGACGACAAGGTGCTGGCCGAATGGAATGGAATGATGCTGGCCACGCTGGCCGAGGCGGCGTTCGTCCTCGACCGATCCGACTGGCTCACTGCCGCGCGTCGCAACGGCGAGTTCCTCGTCTCTCGACTGTGCAGCGCAGAGGGGACGTGGCACCGCAGCTGGCAACAGGACGGAACGCCTCCAGCGCGTCATCAGGCGCTGGCCCAGGATCTCGCCCAGTTGATCGACGGCTTCACCCGACTCGGCGAGGCGACGGGCGAACGACGCTGGATCGAGCACGCAACTTCGGCCGCGGACCAATTGATCGCGGGGTATTGGGACGACGTCAACGGTGGATTCTTCACCAACCATGCATCTGGCGAGCGACTCGTCGTGCGCCAGAAGGACATCATGGACAACGCCACGCCATCGGCCAACTCCACCGCGGCTTTGGCGCTGCTCAGGCTGGCGAGTCTCACGGGGCGCCAAGACTTCAAGGACCGGGCGCTCGCCGTGTTGCGACTGCTCGGAGGCATCGTGGCCAGTGCCCCGACAGCGTTCGGCAACTTGCTGTGCGCCGCGCACCTCGCTCACGTGGGTGTCACGGAAGTGGTGGTGTGTGGCGATCGTCCGGATCTCGTGGATTCGCTACGCACCCGATGGCTCCCCACCACCGTCGTCGCCTGGGGCGAGCCATACGACTCCCCCATCTGGCGAGATCGACGCGACGGCCTCGCCTACGTCTGTCGCGAGTGGTCGTGTCTTGCACCGAGCGCGGAACCCGACGCCTTGATCGCCTCACTGCGCACTGCGCTCGGAGGCTGAAGCGCCGTCACCACCTGTTGCGGTGGATGACTTCACTGATTTTTCGCGCGCGCCCTGCACTCCGACCTGCTCGCCCTTCGTCGAGCGGCCACCCCAGCGCGATGGCTCCCAGCAGTTGGACGTCATCGGGCGCACCAACCAATGCACGCACCCCGGCTTCACCGTTGAAGACGCCGAAGAACAGCGCACCCACTCCACGCTCCGTGGCCGCCAACAACAGCGTCATCACGGCGAACGACGTGTCGATCGTCCAATACGGAGCCGGCCATTTCTCGATCCCTTCACCGAGTCCCGTTGCCGCCTTGTCGGCCTGCGAGTAGCGCTCGAGGTACTGCCCGGGGTCGGCGAACGGCAGGACGATGATCGGCGCATCGAGCAGTCGGGGCCAGGCGAAATTGGCCCGACGATCGACGTCGAGGGTGAGATCCCAGAAACGATTCTTCTGCTCGCCCTCCACCACGACGAAGTGCCACCCCTGCGACTTGCCCGCCGAGGGTGCCCGCGTGGCGAGTTCGAGGAGATCGTCGACGATCCCAGGATCGAGAGGTTCAGGCGAGAAGGCCCGCGTCATGCGCCGAGCGCGCACAACGTCGGCGACTTTCAAGGCGTTACTTGAGACGGCCGAGCTTGGCCAACGACTCGGCCATCGTCCAGCCATGGACGATCAAGACACCGTTCTTCGTCTTCGGCACCGACTTGAACAGTTCACCGAAGTCCTTGGTGATCTTGTCGGGCTTCGCCGATTCATGGTCGAGGAAACCACTCTGACCATTGGACTTGACGACGAAACTCTGCTCGTCGTACGCAGACTCGACGCCGAAGCGTCGTGCCAGACGCTTGCCCCATGCGCGCTCTTCACCCACCGCGCGATGGCCGGGCCGCGGGATCATTTCTGAGACGGACTTGAATGCCTCGAGACCGTCCACGGTGGCGAACCGTGAGCCGACCACGACGTCTTCGTCGGGGAACGCCATCAATGCCCGGTGGTACGCCTCGGTCATCAGGCCCTTCAGCACAGCGTCGCGCTTGGCCGTGCGCTTCACGCTCATCATGCCGAGCAACACGCACGGCGTGCCACCGATGCGCTCGAGGGTGGAAAACGTGAAGCCGTTGATCTTGCCGCCGATGGTGGCGACGGTGAACAGGACCCACGCTTCCTTGGCCTTGGAAATCGCCCCGATTCCGAAGGCGCCTCCCATCGCGGCGAGATCGTCCAATTCGGCATCGGAGAGCGAGGAGCTATCGCGAGTCACTACCTCGACGGACATAGGCGTTAAGTGTGCCAGCAAAAGCGGCGAATTGCGACGGGCTACTCGATGTACGCGGCATCACCAAAGGCAACCCGCAAGGGACCCATCACACGGTCGAGGTTGACGTTGTACTCGGACCCCAGGCGCACCGCCTTGTCCTCTCCGATGTGGATGAACACTGGCGAGTTGCCCGCGTGTTCCAGCAATAGCCCCTTCAGACTGGCGATCGTGGTTTCGGTGAGGGTGTGCGTCGGTAGGCGAATGTGCAGCGACTCATCGAAGGCGCGCAAACCCTCGAGTACGACGATCTCCGTGGCCATCAAACCTTCACGGGAATCTTCCCGTTTGTCCACACGACCTCGCACCCCCACCAGCAGGTCGTCGGCCAGTTGGTGGCCGTATTTCTGCAACGTCTTCGGAAAGACCGTCACCTCGACGGTGCCTTGCAGGTCTTCGAGGACGAACGTGGCCATCTGATCACCCTTCTTCGTCCACCGGCGGGTCAGACCATTGATCAAGCCACCGACGAACACGAAGGAACCGTCCTCACGATCCATCGCCTCGGGAACCGAGTTCTCGACTCGACGCCGTAGGGCACCCTCGATGCCCATCAACGGATGGTCCGAGACGTACAGCCCCAGCATCTCCTTCTCGAATCGCAACTGCTCGGTCTTGTCGAACTGCAGATCCGGGATCTCCATCCGCGCACCGAAACCGGCCGGTTGCTCCTCCATCTCGCCGAACAGGCTCATCACCCCTTGATCGCGCTCGCGGCGGCGGTCGATCGTCGAGTCGATGATCGACTCGTAGACCATCAACAGGCCCTTGCGAGGATGACCCAACTTGTCGAAGGCGCCCGCCTTGATCAAGGACTCCACAGTGCGCTTGTTGAGAGCCTGCTCCGGAACTCGCTCACAGAAGTCGTAGAACGAGGTGAACGGACCGTGTTCACGTCGTTCCTCCACGATCAGATTGACGAGCCCTTCGCCGACGTTGCGGATGGCCGACAGCCCGAACGCGATCTCGCGGTTCGCTTCGCCTTCACGCGACTCGAAATCGACTCCCGACTCGTTGATGTCGGGAGTACGCACCTTGATGCTCCCCGCTCGTGCATCCGCGAGGTAGACGGCGGCTTTCTCATAGTTCGTCTTGACGCTCGTCAAGAGACACGCGAGGTACTCCACCGGGTAGTGCGCCTTGAGGTAGGCCGTCTGATAGGAAATCAGTCCGTAGCCGTAAGCGTGGCTCTTGGCGAACGCGTAGTCGGCGAACTTGACGATCACCGCGAACAACTCCTCGCCCAAGTCGCGGCCGTACCCCGTACGTTCGCAACCGTCGACGAAGAGGTCTTGTTGCTCTTCCATCAACGCCTTGATCTTCTTGCCGCAGGCCTTGCGCAAGTTGTCCGCTTCGGCCAGCGAGTAACCCGCGAACTTCTGGGCGACGCGCATCAGGCTCTCCTGGTACACCATCAGCCCGTAGGTGTCGCTGAGCACGTCCTGCGCGTCGGAGTGGAAGAAGTGCATCGCCTTGCGACGGTTCTTGTAGTCGGCGAAGTCGTTGTGCATGTTGGCGCTCATCGGACCGGGGCGATACAGGGCCAGCACCGCGGCCACGTCCTCGAACTTGTCCGGAGCGAGGGAGCGCAGTAGCGCCCGCATCGGGGAGGACTCCAACTGGAACACCCCGATGGTGTCGCCGCGGCCCAGCAGATCGTAGGTCTTCCGATCGTCGAGTGGGATGTGGTCGATGTCGAAGTCGGGGTCGCGCAACGCGCGAATCATGGCGTTCGCATCGCTGATCACGTCGAGATTACGCAAACCGAGGATGTCCATCTTGAGCAGACCCAGGTCTTCGACGCCGTGCATTTCGAATTGGGTCACCACGGGCGCCTGGTCGGGATCCTGCCCCTGCTCCGGTTTGCGCTGAATGGGCAGGTACTCCATGAGCGGTTCTTTGGTGATCACTACCGCTGCCGCATGGATGCCCACCGAGCGCTTGAGGCCCTCGAGTCCACGGGCGACGTCGACGATCCTCTTCACGTCGGAATCCTCGTCACAAAGGGCCCGCAACTCCGCCGCTGCCGCATACCCCGCCTTGTGCTGCTCGTCGAGCTCGAAGCAGTACCGCAGGGGCGTGTCCCGGCCCATCACGAGCGGGGGCATCAATTTGGCGATCTTGTCGCCCACTGCATAGGGATAGCCGAGCACACGCGCTGCATCGCGCACCGCATTGCGCGCCTTGATCGTGCCGAACGTGATGATCTGTGCGACGCGGTCGCGCCCGTACCGGTCGGAGGCGTAGCGGATCATCTGGTCGCGATAGCGCGAATCGAAGTCCATGTCGATGTCGGGCATGGAGATGCGACTCGGGTTGAGGAAGCGCTCGAAGATCAGGTCGTAACGAATCGGGTCGAGGTCGGTGATCCGCAAGCAATAGGCCACGGCGCAGCCCGCCGCAGAACCGCGTCCGGGACCCACCCGAATGCCGCTCTCACGCGCGTAACGAATGAGATCCCACACGATCAAGAAGTACGAACTGAACCCCATGTCGGCGATGACCTTCAACTCATACGACAATCGATCGACGGTCGCTGGGGGCAAGGAGGCACCCCACCGCTGCTTGGCGCCCTCCATTGTCAAGTGCTTGAGGTACTCCGTATCGTCGGCGAAGCCGGCGGGAATCGGAAAGTGCGGGAGTACGGAGTTACCGAACTCGATCTTCACGTCGGCACGTTCGGCGATCCACAGCGAGTTGTTGCACGCCTCGGGGAAGTCGCGGAACAGCCACCTCATCTCCTGGGCCGACTTCAGGTAGTGCTCGGTGCCCTCGAACTTGAACCGGTTCTGGTCACCGATGGTGCTGCCCGTCTGCACGCACAACAACGCGTCGTGCGACTCATGGTCCTCACGGTGGGTGTAGTGGGTGTCGTTCGTGGCCAGCAACGGCGCCCCGATCGCCTTGGCCAGGTCGACCAACAGCGGGTTGGTGCGCCGCTGGTCGGCGAGCCCGTGGTCTTGCATCTCGATGAAGAAGTTGTCCTTCCCGAAGATGTCTTGCATCCGGGCGGCCACGCCGGTGGCCCCCTCGACGTCGCCCTTCATCAACCGTTGCAGCACGTGCCCACCGAGACATCCACTCGTGGCGATCACCCCACGGGAATGACGCTCCAGCAATTCCCAGTCCATCCGCGGTTGGTAGTAGTAACCCTCGAGGAAAGCGAGGCTCGAGAGCCGGATCAGGTTGCGGTACCCGACCTCGTTCTCGGCGAGCAAGGTGAGGTGGTAGTACAACTTGCCGCCACCCTCCGTCTCACCACCCGTGTCGTCGACACGCCCGCGCCGGGATGGCCGCTCCGAGCGGTGCTCGTGGGCCATGTAGGCCTCGGTACCGATGATCGGCTTGATCCCTGCGGCCGTGCACTCCCGATAGAAGTCGAGCACTCCGTACATGTTTCCGTGGTCGGTGATTCCGAGTGCGGGCTGTCCGTCGGCGGCCGCACGCGCGACCAACTCGTTCAGTCGCGAGGCCCCGTCGAGCATGGAGTATTCGGTGTGAACGTGCAGATGAGTGAAGGAATCGCCCACACCAACTCCTTTCCCGACTCAATTTCTGGGCCTGATTTCCAGAACCAACCAACAACGACGTAACGACGAGGCGCCGACGAGGCGCCAAGTCGAACGAGAGTACCAGTCGGGTGTCGCGCGACCGACGACACACTCTGCGCGACGGCGCGTTCGAGGCAGGTCAGAGATAGGTGCCGGGACGATCCGATTGCGCGGGCGGCACGGCGCCCGGCAACTGCCGCATCTGTTCCAACTGTTGGCGAGCGGCGAACTGTTGTGCGAACAACGTCGCTTGAATGCCGTGGAACAACCCCTCGAGCCAGCCCACCAGTTGCGCCTTGGCCACCCGTAGTTCGGCGTCGGTCGGCACCGTGCCATCGCGGAACGGCAATGCCAGCGAGCGCAACTCCTCGGACAGATCGGGTGACAATGCGGTGACCAGTTCGGCGATGCTTCGCTCGTAGATCTCCGCAAGACGCTCGCGACTCGGCGAGTCGAGGTTGCTGGAGTGCACCTCGTCGAGCAGCTGCTTGATCATCGACCCGATCCGCATCACCTTGGCGGGCTCGGTCACCGTTTCCTCACCGGGTACCTGTCCGCCGAGTACTTCACCAGCGCCCAACGGCTGCGCGAGGTTGGTCATCGGGTCGGAGTCGGTCACGGATTCCACACGGGCATCTTGCACGGCGTCAGTCTCGCATCAGTTCGCGCGCCATGCCAAGAGCGGGACATCAATTTCGTCGTCGGTCATCGATCCATGGCGGCAGACCAACGGGAACGAACCGTGGTCGGCAGGATCGTCGAAACTGACTTTGGAAAACGGGACGAGTGCCACGTCCCCGAGACGCTTCCTGGCGACATCCGTCACGCGCGGACCGAACCACCCTGCGTCGATCATGTCGTCTCGGGTCAGCACCCAGGCACGACCGCCGTACAAGTCCTCGGCGATCGCCCGAACCTCCGACTCAGTTCCGCGTCGTACGTGCAGCCATCGAAAACGACCCTCCCCCGAGAGATACTCGACGTGCCGCTGCAGTCGATCGTCCAAGCGGACCGTGTTTCCTCCCACGTGTACCTGGCCGTGATCTGCGGTGATCACGAGTGCCGAGTCGGGCACCAACCGATCGATGATCCGGGACACGAGTGCATCGACATGTACGAGTTCGGCGTCGTAGTAGTCGCCGAATCCACGCTCGTGGGCGACCTTGTCGATGCCGTCGTAGTAGGCGTAGACGAAGCGCGCACCTTGTTCCAACAGAGTCCCGATCTGCACGGGAAGACTCGACGGCACCCGCCAACCCATCGGTTTGCCGCCGCGGAGATGCGCCTCGGTGAACGCCGTTCCCTCCAGTTCGGCCTTGCTCAAGATCGGCACGGACGAGCCCAGGAACGGTGGCGTCGGTTGCACCACCGACGGGTCGAAGGACGATCGGACGTCTCCCTTCTCGTCGGCCCACCGCAACATCTGGACGACGCGACGACCCATGTCCATGCGGTATCCCATCAAGCCGTGTTCTCCCGGGGTGAGGCCCGTCGTGATCGAGGTCAACGCGGTCCCCGTGGTGGTCGGTGCGACCGTGGTGATGCTCGTGCCCTCGCCGCTACACAACACGGGCGCGATCTCATGGCGTGCGACGAGTTGGTGCCATCCCAATCCGTCGAGCACGAGAACCACCACCTGCCGCGCTCCGCGAGCGGCCCTCGGCATCCAATCGGGCATGACGTCGGGCGACGACGGCCCCAGCAATGCCGGAATGATGTTCGCCGTGCACGCTCCCGAGTAATTCGGGATTCGCGGCTCGAGCACGGTTCTACACTACAAGCGTGCGTGTTTCGACCCGAGGCGACTATGCATGTCGCGCGTTGCTCTCACTCGCAATGCACTCTGGTGAACCGGGTCCGACATCGGTGAAGGACATCGCCCAGCGCACCGGACTTCCCCAGCCCTATCTCGAACAGATCCTCCTCGTGCTGAAGGGAGCGGGCCTCGTCAAGTCGAAGCGCGGGGTCGGAGGCGGCTACGTCCTCGCGCGACCGGCGAACGAAATCTTCCTGTCGGAGATCATCTCGGCAGCCGACGGACCGATCAGCATCGGCGACTTCGGCCAACCACACCAGGACGGCGCCTGCGACCACGAAGGACACTGCGTGCTGCTCGCCATCTGGAACGTGGCGGGCGAACACATGCGCCATCACCTTGCCGACTACACGCTGCAGAAGATCGCCGACGCGGCCAAGGGCGATGCCCCCTGGCCCGAACTGCTACACGACTAGTCGGTACCGCAGCGGTCGATGACCGCGCGCATGTCGTCCGGAATCGGCGCGTCGAACGAGAGCGCTCGACCCGAAACGGGATGCACGAACTCGAGGTGCTCCGCGTGCAGCATCGGTCGTGGCGCAGCAAGGGCACTGCGGGCTCCCCCGTAGGTCGCGTCGCCCACAACTGGATGGCCGATCGACTCGAGGTGCACACGAATCTGGTGGGTGCGACCGGTCTCGAGCGTGCCCGTCACGAGCGCCACTTCGCGGGGTGACGTGAAGCGCTCCGCTACTTCGTATCGAGTGCGGGCATGCTTGCCGTCGACGACCACCGCCATCTTCGTTGGATCACGGTGATCGCGACCGATCGGCGCATCGATGATCCCCGATTGTTGCGCAGGATGCCCCCACACGAGCGCGGCATAGCGTCGCCCCACCTCGCGACGCGACAACATGCCGACCAATGCTTCATAGGCGACTGTGGTGCGGGCGACCATCATCAGGCCCGTCGTTCCGGCGTCCAGGCGATGGACGACGCCCGGTCTCATCGGATCGCCGACGTTCGCTATCTCGGGAAAGTCCACGAGCAGGCCGTTGATCAACGTGCCACGTGGATTGCCGGCACCGGGATGGACGATCAGACCCGCGGGTTTGTCCACCACGATCACCTGATCGTCGCTGTAGACGACGTGCACATGCACGTCGGGATCCGCGATGGGCAATTGGGGACGCGGGATGAGCGAGGGATCGATGCCGACCTCCTGCCCCTCCACCACTTTCACCTTCCCCGACAGGGCCGGCTCGCCGTCCACCGTCACGCCACCCACCTCCACGAGCACTGCAGCGACCGCCCTGCTCACGTCGGCGACCAGCGCGACCACACGGTCGAGTCGTTCGCCGGCCAGCGACGCAGGGATCGATTCCGTCAGCACGGTCAGCGCCCTGCCGCGAAGGAGTGCAACACCAACAAGGACGCCCCCACGGTCACGCCCATGTCTGCGACGTTGAAGATGGGAAACCATTGGAGGTCGATGAAGTCGACCACCGCTCCGCGCAGCAGGCCTTCGCCACGGAACAGTCGGTCTAGCACGTTGCCCAGCGCACCACCGACGATCAAGCCGACTGCGGCCAACACCACCGACGAGGACTGCTTCCGACTCCACCACAACAACGTCGCCGCTACGACGATCGCAATGACCCCGACGATCTCGCCGAAGCCAGTGAGTTGAGAGAAGGCGATACCGGTGTTGAAGTGCAGGTTGAAGCGCAGCGTCCAGACCACGTCGATGGTGCGACCATCGGACAGACGACCGAGTGCCCACTGTTTGGTGGCAAGATCGGCCACCAACACTGCGAGCATGGACAACCCGGTGACCGGCGTGATGCCACGCCGAAGAGGGACCGTCATCGACGAGCCAGGCCTCCGACGCGTTCCTGCACCGACTCCTGCGTCCACGGGATCGCCTTCAAGCGCTCCCGGGGGATCGGCAAGCCGCTGTGGATCGAATAGCCGTAGTCGCCCGACTTGATCCGCGCGAGTGCCGCATCGATCTCCTCGACTTCATGACGCGCCTGTGCGGACAACACGAGGTCGCGCTCACGCTCCACGACCATCGTGTCGCCTTCGCCACCCTCCTCGTCGAACTGCACGTCACCCATCTCCACGTCCTCGATCAGCGCCTGGGCCTCATCCTCGAGTCGGTTGGCCTGCTTGGTCAACTGTGCTCGCATCTCGAGGAGTAATTCGCGCTGTCCGGAGAGGAACTTGAAGTCGAACTCGCCGGTCACCTGGATCCCTTCGACGAACTCGAGCTTCTTGATCGGCGGCTTCGGTGGTGGCTCAGGCTTCCGGCGCGCACGGAGTTCCGCCTCACGTGCCGCCTCCTTGGCGGCGATCGCCTCGAGCCGCGCCTTTTCCTTGGCCTCGCGAGCGGCGATGCGCTCGGCCTCCTTCGCCGCCTTGGCGGCTTGCCGTTCGGCAGCGATCCGGGCCCGCTCCTTCGCCTTCTCCTTGGCCTCGATCGCCTTGGCCTTGGCCCGCGCGGCCATCTCGCGCTTGCGTTCCTGTGCCTTCCGTCGTTGCTCCGCCTCACGCGCGCGTTGCGCCAGTCGACGAGCTGCCTCGGCAGCCTTCTTGGCGAGAGGCGGCTTCTTGGCCTCGGCCTTCTGCAGGTCGGCCTTCTTCTTGGCAAGCGCCTTCTTCTGCGCCGCGGCCTTCTTCTTGGCCAACGCCTTCTGCGCGTCAGCCTTCTTCTTGGCAAGCGCCTTCTTCTGCGCGTCAGCCTTCTTCTTGGCAAGCGCCTTCTTCTGCGCTTCGGCCTTCTTCTTGGCTAGCGCCTTCTTCTGGGCTTCGGCCTTCTTCTTGGCTAGCGCCTTCTTCTGGGCAGCCCTCTTCTTCGCTGCAGCGCTGTTGGACCCTGCCATGACGACCTCCCGAAACTTGGCGCCTTACCGTAGTCGGTCGACGGAGACATGGATCGCCACCCCGTCGACTTCCGTCGTGGGTGCCACGTCGGTCAGATCCGCCCCTTCCACCCGTTCCGCAAGGGTTTCCGCGGCGATGTAGTCGAGGAACGGGCGTACCTGTTCCGCCATCGAGTCGGGCAAACCGAGCACCAGCGTGATGCGGTCGGACAC
>JBJTFU010000146.1:0-17556 GCA_046093585.1 Ilumatobacteraceae bacterium
CCTGCTCACCTTGAAGTAACGGGAGAATTCAATGGCCATCATCGAACGTCCCACCAGCACCGCTCCAGCGGTGGCGCCCACGGTGCCCTCGGAGGCATTCGGCGCGATGAAGCGTCCCGTCACCGTGTCGAGTGGCTGGCGTTCGTGGTTGTTCACCGTCGACCACAAGAAGCTCGGCATCATGTACGGCGCGGTCGCGATGTTCTTCTTCGTCGTGGGCGGCCTCGAGGCGGTACTGATCCGACTGCAGTTGGCGGCACCGGACGGCAAGGTGCTGAACGCCGACCTCTACAACCAGATGTTCACGATGCACGCCACGACGATGGTGTTCCTCTTCGTGATGCCGATGGCGGCCGCATTTGCGAACTACTTCGTTCCGTTGCAGATCGGAGCACGCGACGTCGCATTCCCGCGCATCAACGCATTCGGTTTCTGGGCCTTCCTCTTCGGTGGCATCTTCATCAACATGTCGTGGTTCCTCGGTGGCGCCGCCGACGGTGGTTGGTTCATGTACGCCCCGAACTCGGGCCCGATCTACTCGCCGACCCATGGTGTCGACTTCTGGGCCCTCGGTCTGCAGATCACGGGAATCGCGTCGCTCACGGGCGCGGTCAACCTGATCGTCACGGTGCTCAACATGCGCGCTCCGGGCATGTCGCTCATGCGCATGCCGATCTTCACGTGGATGATCACCGTCGTACAGTTCCTCCTCTTGTTCGCGATGCCGGTGATCACGGTCGCGCTGTTCCTGCTGATGTTCCAGCGCAACTTCGACGCCACGTTCTTCGACGTGGCGGCCGGAGCAGACCCGCTGCTGTGGCAGCACCTGTTCTGGATCTTCGGTCACCCCGAGGTGTACATCCTCATCCTCCCGAGCTTCGGCATCATCTCCGAGGTGCTGCCGGTGTTCTCGCGTAAGCCCTTGTTCGGCTACCCGTTCGTGGTGTTCTCTGGTGCGGCGATCGGCTTCGTCGGTTGGGGAGTGTGGGCGCACCACATGTTCGCGTCTGGTCTCGGCCCGGTATCGGTTGCAGTGTTCTCGGTTGCCACGATGGCCATCGCCGTTCCTACGGGCGTGAAGGTGGTCAACTGGACAATGACGATTTGGGGCGGCAAGTTGACGTTCCCCGTCGCGATGAAGTTTGCGATTGGTCTCGTCATCCTGTTCACGATCGGCGGCCTGTCCGGCGTGACGCACGCCGTGGCGCCGTCCGACACGCAGCAGACCGACACCTACTACATCGTGGCGCACTTCCACTACGTGCTCTTCGGTGGTGCGATCTTCGGTCTCTTCTCGGGCTTCTACTACTGGTGGCCGAAGGTGTTCGGCAAGATGCTCTCTGAGCGTCTCGGTAATTGGAACTTCTGGTTGATGGTGATCGGTATGAACATGACGTTTGCGCCGATGCACATCCTCGGTCTGCAGGGCCAGCCTCGTCGTATGTACATCTGGACGGAAGCTCGCGCCGGCGAGGGGTTCTTCAACCTCGGATTCTGGAACCTCGTTGCCTCGATCGGATCATTGATCCTGTCGGTGGGCGTGTTGTTCTTCTTGATCAACATCTTCGTCACCGCACGCAAGGGCAAGCAGGCACCGATCGACCCGTGGGACGCTCGCAGCCTGGAGTGGATGACCTCCAACCCGCCGAAGGAACACAATTTCGACAGCATCCCGACGGTCGGACACCTGGACGAGTTCTTCCATCGCAAGTACAGCGAGAATGAGAGTGGCCAACTTACGCAGATGAAGTCGGGCGAAGAAGTGCTCCGCGACTTGGAGTCGAAGCCGGACGCACACATCCACATGCCGTCGCCGTCGTACTGGCCGATCGTGCTTGCCCTGTCACTGCCCGTGATCGCCTTCGGTCTGATTTACAGCATTCCGGTGGCGTTGGTCGGTGGCGCGATCACCCTGCTCGGCTGTTATGGGTGGGCTCTCGAGCCCTCGACGGCCACCGATGACGAAATCGATCCGCCTGCGAGCGGCCAAGGTAAGGAAGTGGTGCACGTTGGCTGAGACCGCAACACACGAGCACGCCGCTCATCACACGTCGACCGGCCTGTCCAACAACAAGTTGGGCATGTGGCTGTTCCTCGGCTCGGAGTGCCTCCTCTTCGGTGGATTGATCTCCACCTACATGCTCTACCGCGGCCGCGTGGGCTCCGGCCCGACGCCATCGCAGGTGTTCGACATCCCGTTCACGTCGGTGTCGAGTTTCGTGCTGTTGATGAGTTCGCTCACGATGGTGCTCGCCGTGTCGGCGGCGCACAACAAGGATGATCGCTCCACCACCTTGTGGCTCACGATCACCGCGCTCCTCGGAGCCACGTTCGTGGGTGGCCAGGTGTACGAGTTCACGGCGATGTACAACGAGGGTCTCGGTTTCAGCACCAGCCTGTTCGCGTCCAGCTTCTACACGCTGACGGGATTCCACGGGGTGCACGTCACCGTCGGCATCATCATGTTGATGTCCTTGGTGGGAATCCTGAACAAGAGCAAGGTGCCCGGCAGCAAGGCCGAGACGGTGGAAATGATCGGCCTGTACTGGCACTTCGTCGACGTGGTGTGGATCGTGATCTTCACCCTGATCTACTTGATTCCGGTGTGACGATGAGCGAAGAGACGACATCCAAAGAGAGCAGGACCAAAGAGCACGGCATGTCCACGGCGGGCTACGTCCGCATCGCGCTCATCCTTGCCGCGATCACGGCCCTCGAAGTCTCCACCTACTACGTGGACTTCGGCCCGTTCTTCATGCCCTCACTGATGATCATGATGGTGGCGAAGTTCGTCGTGGTCGCGAGTTACTTCATGCACCTCAAGTTCGACAACAAGATCTTCAGCTGGATGTTCTACGCGGGCCTGTTCTTGGCGATCGGCGTGTACGCGGCAGCACTCTCCACTTTCAAGTTCTTCATCGCCTGAGCGGGATGCACCGGTGATAGCCGAGGCAGCCAATCTCGACCTCCAGCCGTGGAGGTTCCAGTTCCATCCCGAAGTGTGGCTGCTCGTCGCGTTTCTCATCGGGAGCTACACGTACGCGATTCGAGTGATCGGCAGACGTGTCCATCCGACCGGTGACGTGGTCTCCAGGAAGCAGGTGCGTGCCTTCGTCGCCGCCGTCCTGTTGCTGTGGGTGGCGTCGGACTGGCCGATGCACGACATCGCCGAGGAGTACCTCTACTCGGTGCACATGGTGCAGCACATGGTGCTGTCGTACTTCGTGCCGCCGCTCGTCTGGTTGGCGACACCCCCGTGGCTGTTCGACGTCGTCGTGGGTGGCGGTCGCGCGAGGCCCGCCGTGCGGTTCCTGTCACGGCCCCCGATCGCGGGATTGCTGTTCAACCTGGTCATCATGATCACGCACATCCCTGCGCTCGTCAATCGGAGTGTGAGCAACGGTCCGTTGCACTATTTCCTGCACGTACTCGTCGTGACCTCAGCGTTGTTGATGTGGATTCCCGTGCTCGGCCCGAACATGTCGTGGCGGATCGGTTACGGCGGCAAGATGATCTACCTTTTCTTGATGTCGGTGGTGCCGACGGTCCCCGCAGCCTGGCTGACCTTCGCCGAGGGAGTCGTCTACAAGCACTACGACATTCCCATCCGCGTGTGGGGTTTGTCGGCGACGGTCGATCAGCAGGTGGCCGGTGCGGTGATGAAGCTGGGCGGCGGCGTGTTCCTGTGGACGGTCATCACCTACATGTTCTTCAAGCGGTTCATGGCCCGCTTCTCCGACGAGCAGTCGTACAAGCAGCCCACCTTGACGTTCGAAGACGTGGCCGAGGCGTTTGAGAAGACTCCGGCCGCCGCGGAACCTCAGCGCTGATTCGGCGCGAAGCGGAAGAACCTCGCTGCGGCGAGCGGGGCAACGATTGCCCATGCCACGAGTACCCACCAGGCAGGGATCCCGAAGGGTGAGGAGCCGGCCATGGCGTCCCGCAGCACGCGACCGAGAGCCGTAGCCGGGAGCAGGGCGGAGACGTCGACGAGCCCACTCGGCATCGACTCCTCGGCGATGACGATGCCACCTACGAGCAACATGACGAGGTAGACGGCATTCTGCGCGGCGAGGTTGACCTCGGCCCGCAGGATTCCCGCGAGCACCAGGCCGATCCCGGCAAAGGCGCACGTGGCGATCACGACCGCGACACCGGCCGTCAACCACGAGGCGGCGTCCGCCGACCAGCCGAGCGCGCGACCCACGAGGGCGATCAGGGCGATCTGCACCACCTCGATCATCAGCACCGCGGTCGTCTTTGCCGCGATCAGTCGTCGTGCACCGAGCGGCGTGGCACCGAGCCGCTTCAGAACGAGATACTGCCGCTCGAAGCCCGTGGCAATGCCGAGACTCACCATCGCCGTGGACATGATGGCGAGCGCAAGGATCCCGGGTACGAGGAAGTCGACTGCAGTGTCTGATCCGGTGGGCAACACGTCGACGCTGGAGAAGAACACGAGTAGTCCGAGCGGAATGACGAGGATCAGCAACAGCTGCTCTCCATTGCGTGCCATCACGGTGAGCTCGCTGCGCAACTGACTCAGGAAGACCTTCATGATGACTGCCCTCGCCGAAGGTCGAGCACGGCCTCTTCCAGTCGACGTCCACCCGCCGAGACTCCGGTCATCGAGATGCCGCGATCGTTCAGCCACTCGTCGATCTTGGCGATCAGCGTGGTGTCACTCGAGCCGTCGAGGACGTAGCCGTCGTCGGTGGAGCGGATGGTTGCGCCGAGTGTGCGAGCCAGTGCTCCTTCGTCGATCGGCGCGGAAGTGGTGAAGCGAATCATCCGAGTGTCACCCAGCAGTCGAGCGAGCGAAGACTGGTTGACGACCTGCCCTCGATCGAACACGATCACGTCGTTCGCGCACCGCTCCGCTTCGTCGAGTTCGTGGGTGGCCATGACCACCGCGCAGCCATTCTCCGCGAGGTCACGCACGAGTCGCCTGATCGAGGCACGTCCATCGATGTCGACACCCGCAGTGGGCTCGTCGAGGAACACGATCTCGGGTCTTCCCGCGAGTGACAGGGCCAGTGACAAGCGCTGCTTCTCGCCGCCAGAGAGCGCTCGCCACGTCCGTTTTTCGAGCCCCTCCAGTCCGACTTGCTGGATCAGTGCGGTGGGCGAAACGACGTCGTCATACAGCGCGCAGTAGTGGCGGATCGTCTCACCCACGCGTGCGCTCGGGTAGATGCCTCCGCCTTGCAGCATCACTCCCATGCGCTTCGTGAGCGCCGCATGGTCGCGCAGCGGATCCAGACCGAGCACCCGGATCGATCCGGTGTACGCAGGTCGGAACCCCTCGCACGCCTCGATGCTGGAGGTCTTCCCCGCACCGTTCGGTCCGATGATCGCGGTGACGGCACCCCGTCGTGCGGTGAACGAGACTCCGGTGACGGCACGCACCGATCCGTACGCGACCACGAGATCGTTCACGTCGAGTGCGAGGTCGTCGGACATCCCCTTCACAGTACGCACCCCGAGCACGTCGAGGCCCACCGCTAGCCTGAAAGCGCCGTGATCGACATTCGTCAACTTCGCCGGGATCCGCAAGCAGTCAAAGACTTGATGGCGCGTCGCAACAAGCCTGATCTGGTGGATCAACTCGACCGCGCCGAGCGCCTCGACATTCGGCTGCGGGAGATCACGGCCGAACGTGACGACATCCGTCGACAAGTCAACGAACTGTCCAAACAGGTGGCCAATCTGCGTCGCGAGAGCGACGAGAAGGCCGCCGAACAGGTGATGGCGGAGAGCAGGGCCCTCGGTGATCGGGAGGACGCGTTGGCCGAGGAGTTCGAGCAGGTGAGTGAGACCCTTCGCCAAGTCCTCCTGATGATTCCGAACCTGCCGCACCCCGAGACGGTGGTGGGCACGGGCGACCACGACAATCCCGTGCGCAAGGGACCGATCAACATGCCCGGATCGTTCGCCGATCATCAGCGCGTACCGCATTGGGAGACGGGTGAGCGGCTTGGCATCCTCGACAACGAGCGGGCCGTGAAGATCAGCGGTGCCATGTTCACGATGCAGCGCGGTGCCGGAGCGACCCTGGCCCGTGCGTTGTGCCAGTTCGCACTCGACATGAATGCCGACGCGTTCGAAGAGGTGCGGCCGCCGTCCCTCGTCACGACCGCCACGCTGACGGCGACGGGTCAGTTGCCGAAGTTCGCCGACGACGCCTATTCGATCGAGCGGGACGACTTGTGGTGCATTCCCACCGCGGAGTCGTCACTCACGTCGATCCATGCGGGCGAAGTGCTCAACGAAACCGAACTGCCCAAGCGATACATGGCTCACACGTCGTGCTACCGCCGTGAGGCGGGTTCCGCGGGTCGTGACACCCGCGGCTTGTTGCGGGCACACGAGTTCGACAAGTTGGAGATTCTCGCAGTCGCCACGCCGGAGCAGGCCGTGGCGATGCTCGACGACTTGCTCGGCCGCGTCGAGCGGACCATCGACGCGCTCGGTCTGCCGTATCGAGTGATCGAGATCTGCACGGGCGACATGGGTCAGAGTCACCACCGCAGCTACGACGTCGAGGTGTACTCGCCGGGTTGCGATTCGTGGCTCGAGGTGTCCTCGGTCAGTTGGTTCAGCGACTACCAAGCGCGTCGAGCCGACATTCGTTTCAAGCGTCAAGGCCAAAAGGGCACCGAAATTGCTCACACGTTGAATGCATCGGCGCTCGCCGTAACCCGCGTGTGGGCGGCGATCTTGGAGAACTTCCGTCAGGCCGATGGATCGGTGGCGATTCCTGCGGTCCTTCATCCGTACATGCGCGGAACCACCGTCATCACGGGAAGGTGAACCATGTCGCTGCGTGATCGGCGGGTGCAATACGAGACAGCGGGCTTGGACCGCGATGACTTGCACGTGGATCCGATGGTGCAGTGGCAACGGTGGTACGACGAGGCAGAGTCGGCAGGGGTCACTGAACCCAACGCGATGACGCTGTCGACGATCGGTGCAGATGGCATTCCGGATTCGCGTGTGGTGCTCGCTCGCGGTGCCGATGAACGCGGCTTCGTCTTCTACACGAATCTCGAAAGCGTGAAGTCTCGTCAACTCGAGGCAGGAGGAGCATCCGCGGTGTTCGCCTGGCTCGACCTCCATCGCCAGGTGCGCGTGCGCGGCTCGGTGGAACGAGTGTCGGATGCGGAGAGCGACGGCTATTTCGCGTCGCGCCCACGCGGTTCGCAGATCGGCGCCTGGGCCTCTCCGCAGTCCCGACCAATCGCGGACCGTGCCGCATTGGAGCGGTTGGTCGAGGACACGACACGACGGTTCGAAGGTGTCGACGTTCCGCGTCCGCCGTACTGGGGAGGCTTCGTCCTTCGTCCGATCGCCTTCGAGTTTTGGCAGGGTCGTCCGAGCAGGTTGCACGACCGCTTCCGGTACGCGTTCGTCGGTTCGTCGTGGAACGTCGAGCGCCTCGCGCCCTAGGCGTTCGTTCGTCGACGCCTGAGTAGCGACCCCACCGCGACCAATCCGGTGATCAGGAGGAACACTGCGAGGAGTCGCCAGGATCCCTGTCGTTGGAGGAAGTTGGCCACCGACGACTGCCATTGCTCGACGTTGCCGCCGACGTTGCCGAGTGAGTCACGCTCGGTGATCGCCACCCACCAGTACCAGGACAGGTAGGTGCCGGTGAGGAGGATGAATACTGCTGCCGCCCGATCGGCGTAGGGCAGCCCACGCCTCAACATCTTCAGCAAGCCGGATCGCGCGAAGGCCATGCTGATCGTGACGGTGGACACCAGGAGGGCCATGCCGAGGCCGTAGAGCACGATGCTGAGCACGCCCGAGGCGAACCCGTGCACCGAGATCGACCCGAGGATCGCCGTCGTGAGGAACCCGATGGTGCAGCCGATCGATGCAACCGCGTAGGCGACACCGAAGAAGAACATCGCGCGCAGTGAGTGATCCTGGCGAACGGCGATATCGGGAGTGGCGAACGACGGTTTCCACCCGAGCAGCATCGCCACGCCGAGGCCGATCATGCCCACGCCGACCACGAAGCCTGCGTACTTGGCATTCATCTCGATCCACTGGGTGAAGAGTCGCGAAATCGTGCCGATGACGAAGAAGACGAGCAAAAATCCGGCCGATACCACCGCACTCACCTTCAGTGCCCTCGTGAGCGGTGCCCGGTCGGCTTGCGAGGAATCGACTCCGAGGAAGTAGGCGAGATAAGCGGGGAGCAACACGAACCCGCACGGGTTCACTGCGGCGAGCACCCCGAGCATGAAGCTGTAGGCGAAGTTTCCTTCCATCACGCGCGGAACCACTCGTTGATCAACGCCGTGATCTCACCCTCGGTGAGTTCGCCGGACTCCTGATGGACGATCGTTCCCTCGGCATCTACGAGGATCGTGGTCGGGGCGAGCGCAATCCCCAGTTTTCCGACGAGTTCGCCGTTGGTGTCGAGCAGGATGTCGTAGTTGACGCCGTACCGTTCGGCGAAGTTCGATGCCGCCACGGCGCTGTCGTACATGTTCACCCCGAGGAAGGTGACCCGATCTCCGAACGTGGCGTGCGCCGCAGCAAAGGCCGGCATCTCGCGTCGGCATGGCTCGCACGTGGAGTACCAAAAGTTGATCACGAGTGGTGTGCCAAGCAGATCCCGAGTCGTCACCTCGGAGCCGTCGACGCCGTTCAGGGTGGCATCGGGAAGTTCCTCGCCGCTCGCCACCCGATTCGTGGCGATGGTGGCTGGTTCACCAGTTCGTTCGGTGGCGGTGTCTCCGCCACATGCCGTCAGCACCAATGCGATGCCCACCAGTACGAGCCGCAAACGCACACTTGCAGGCTACCGATCGGCGCCGACTCGCTAGCGTCGTCAGGCATGTCACGCGTTGAACCACCGGTGAAGTTTCCTGGATCGGGCCGGTCGTTCGACAGTGTTCGACGCGTTCGACTCGGTGACGTCACGCCGAAGGGTCGACTTCGCTTGGATGCCACCGCTCGTTATCTGCAAGACATCGCGAACGACGACGCGGTCGACGGCAAGTACTCGGACATCCACGGTTGGGTGGTGCGCAAGACCGAGATGTGGATCCACGGATTCCCGTCGTACATGACCGATGTCACCCTCACCACGTGGTGCGGCGGGCTCGGCTCACACTGGGCGGAGCGACGCACGACGGTCGCCACCGCGGCAGGCCCGCAAATCGAGGCCGCCGCCGTGTGGGTGCGTGTGGACTTGAAGACGTTGAAGCCACTGCCACTGCCCGCTGATTTCCTGCCGCTCGTCAGTGCGGCAGCAGCCGGGCGCAAAGTGAAGGCCAGCCTCACGATCGGGAGGGGACTCGGCCCCGTGGACTCCACGCGCCTGGTCGAGTGGCCGTTGCGCTTCGTCGACATGGATGCGGTGGGTCACATGAACAACGCCAACTATTGGATCGCCGCCGAGGAGTACCTCGCCACGCATCGTGACATGCGCGCACCGATGCACGTGACGGTGGAGCACCATCTACCGATCGAGCCTCACCATCGGGTGAGCCTGTCGACCGAGGAACGAGCAGACCGCGTCGTCATTCGACACGTCATCGACGGCACGGATGTCGCTGCCGTGACACAGTTGCTCAAGCTCGACTGAACCAGTGAACGCGGTAGACCTCCTCGTCTACGTGGCGGCATCGGCGCCAGCGTGGTGGCTGATGCTGCGTACACCCCGACTCCCCATGACGGGAAGCTCGCGAGGTCCGGTGTCGGTGATCGTTCCTGCGCGTAACGAGGAACACCAGATCGCAGACGTCGTGCACGACGTGGTGAACCAGGCGCGCGACGGCGACGAGGTGATCGTGGTGGATGACGACTCGTCGGACGCCACTGCCGAGTGCGCCACTCGAGCAGGTGCACGGGTGATCAGTGCCGGTGAGCTCCCTCCTGGCTGGCTGGGCAAGCCTCACGCTTGTTGGGTGGGTGCACGTCACGCGAAGAACGAGACGCTCGTCTTCCTCGATGCCGACGTGCGCCTGAGGGACGGTGCACTCGAGCGCGTCGTCCATGCCTTGCGCGACCTGCCGAGCGGGTTGGTGAGCGTGCAGCCGTATCACCAGCCGAGACGCTGGTCGGAGCGCGCGGCGCTGCCCTTCAACGTGGTCTCGCTGGTCGGATCCGGGGCCGGGTCGCGATCGGCGCATGCGATCGTCTTTGGGCCACTGCTCGCGTGCAGCGCCGCGCGTTACCGAGAACTCGGGGGACACTCGGCAGAGACGGTGCGCGCCACGGTGGTGGAGGACATCGCCCTCGGCACGTTGTTCGGCAGGACGAAGGTGTTCGTGGGATCGGCCGACACGGTGACGTTCCGGATGTACCCGCAGGGCTTTCGCGCGCTCGTGCGGGGATTCACCAAGAACCTGGCCACGGGTGCTCGTCGAGCGGGCCCTTTTCCGCTCGCGGCAGCCGTCGCGTGGGTGGCGGCCCAGGTTGGCGCCATCGTCACCGCCCCATGGCTCTACCTGTTGGCCGTCGTCCAAATGTCGTTGATGGGTCGCAACGTGGGGCGGTTCCATCCGCTCGATGCAGTGACGTACCCGCTGCACTTCACGGTGTTCTTCGCCGTGCTCGTTCGCTCGGCGCTCGTGCGCGCTGGTCTAGGCCGAGTTCGCTGGGCTGGTCGGCGGGTGCGCTGAGAACACCTTGTCGCGGTAGAAGCGCAACTCCTCGACGCTTGCTCGCACGTCGTCCATCGCGCGATGCGTGCCGTTCTTGCCCTGGCGCTCGTGCGTGAGGTTCGGGTACCACCGCTTGGCCAGTTCCTTGATCGTCGACACGTCCACACAGCGGTAGTGGAGGTGATTCTCGATCGACGGCATGTAACGGGCGAGGAATCGTCGGTCGGTGCCGATCGAGTTGCCGCAGAGTGGGATCGTCCGCACTTCGGGGACGTGCTTGCGGATGAACGCCAGGGTCTGTTCCTCGGCCTCGGCGGCGCTCAGGGTGCTCGAGCGAATCAAGTCCAACAATCCCGACTTGGTGTGCATGTCGACGACGATCTGTTGCATCGTCGCGAGTACCGACTCCGGTTGATGGATGACGAGACTCGGACCTTCCTCCACCATGTTCAAGTCGTCGTCAGTGACGAGGGTGGCGATCTCGACGATCACGTCTGAGTCGGGGTCGAGGCCCGTCATCTCGAGATCCATCCACACCAACACGCCAAGCAATCTAGGGCGTATCGTCTTGCCATGACGAAAAGCGTCGTCACCGTCGAAGTGGTGCGTCTCGACCCCGAGTTGCCGCTTCCGACCACCGCCCACGAGGGCGATGCCGGTGTCGACCTGCATGCGCGTGAAGATGCGTTGCTCTCCGCACGTGGGGGACGAATCCTGATGCCGACGGGCCTCGCGATCGCACTGCCTGTCGGCTGTGTCGGCTACGTGGTGCCCCGCAGCGGACTCGCGTTGAAGCATGGCGTGACGCTCGTGAACTCGCCGGGCGTGATCGACAGCGGTTATCGCGGGGAGTTGAAGGTGGTGATGGTCAACCTCGACCCTGAGTCCGACTACCAAGTGAAGCGCGGAGACCGCGTGGCGCAGTTGGTGGTGCAGCGCATCGAGTCAGTCGAGTGGCGCGAGGTACAGTCGCTCGATTCGTTCGACCGCGGGGGAGGCTTCGGCCACTCGGGCCGTTGATCAGCGCGGAACGCGTGAACTGATCACGCCACTCCGCTCATAGGTGGCGATCTCCTCGTCGCTCAACCCGAGCAGGCGGACCAAGACTTCTCGATTGTCCTCGCCGCGGTAGCGGGGCTCGCCGCGCACGGAGGTGTCGGAGTCGGAGAAGTGCCACGGGCTGTTCGGCACCCGGACACGACCGTCGCCGCGGTCGCTCACTTCGGCGATCGCGTGACGTGCACTCGCCCAATCGGTGGAGGCGAGGTCGCTCACGCTGCGCAGGCGACCGACCGGAATGTGGTGCTCGGCGAGTCGTCGTGAGATGTCGTCGAAATCGGCACACTCAAGCGCCCAGGTGCGGATGATCTCCTGTAGTTCGTCGAGATGCTGGAGCCGATCCGCGGCGGTGCGGAAGCGTGGATCGTCCGCGAGGTGCGGTACCCCCATGGCCGCGAGGAAGAACTCGAAGGTGCCGTTGTCGGCCGGATGTCCTGTCGCCACGAGCACCGCGCCGTCCCGCGTGGTGAGCACGGGGTACGCACTCGGCTGGAAGGAGCGGATCACGCCCTGCGGAGGCGGGCCGTCCCACAACGAGTCGTGAGCATGTTCGTTGGCGTACAGCATGCTCTCGGCCATCGACACATCGACAAACTGACCACGCCCCGTGTGTTCGCGTTGGAAGAGAGCCGCCAGCGCCGCCGAGGCCGCGTACATGCCGGTGTACACGTCTGCGTGACTGTGTGGATCGTTGGCGTAGTCACCACCGCGAGCATCTCCCTGTGACTTGGTTATTCCCGTCTCTGCGTTGACGACGGGCGCATATGCACGGCGGGACGTCCACGGACCGTCGGCCCCGAATCCCGAGATGGACACGTACACGAGGCGTGGATTCCGTCTCGACATCGCCTCGAAGTCGAGACCCCACTTGTGCATCACGCCGGGTCGGAAGTTCTCCACCACCATGTCCACGCGTTCGATCAGACGGGCAACGAGATGGCGCCCTTCATCCGAATCGAGATCCACCGAGAAGTTCTTCTTCCCGGTGTTCTGCTGGATGAAGTAGGTGGACATCGAATTGATGCGAGGAGCGGTGAAGCGAGTGAGATCGCCCGTCGGTGGCTCCACCTTGATCACCTCTGCCCCGAGATCGGTGAGCATCCGTGTGGCGTGCGGACCTGACAACACCCTGGAGAAGTCGAGCACGACGATTCCGTCGAGGGGGCGTGCGGAGTCGAGCCGCTTCGCTCGTGTCATGAACCGAGCGGAACGCCGAGGGTACGCAGGGCGAGCGAGGAATACACCGCCATGCCCGTCACCATCGCGTCCTCCTCGAACACCACACGATTGGAGTGGTTCGGCGCTGCGTTGCGCGGATCGATGCCGTGCGGGGTGCCGCCGAGGAACAACATCGCGCCCGGGAGTCGCTCCAGGACGTAGCTGAAGTCCTCCGCACCCATCACCGGATTGGGCATGCGGCCGACCTGCTGGCTGCCGACGAGTGCCTCGGAAACGTCGAGGGCGAAATCGGCCGAGGGGGAATCGTTCACGGTGACCGGATAGCCGAGTTCGATCGTCACGTCGACCGTCATGTCGTGGGCGGCGGCGATACCTTCGGCGACTTTGCGGATCTCCTCGTGCACCCGCGATCGTGTCTTCGCACTGATCGCGCGAATCGTGCCGTGTGCCGTCACCGTCTCCGGGATCACGTTGCTCGCCGTGCCGGCGATGAGTCGCGTGACGGTGACCACCGTGGGATCGAAGATGTCGAACTTCCTCGTCACCATCGTTTGCAAGGCCTGCACGATCTCGCACGCGACGGGAACGGGGTCGAGTGTGCGGAACGGTTCGGAGGCGTGCCCTCCCTTTCCGGTGAGCGTGAAGGTGAGGTCATCTGACGATGCCATGACGGGCCCGCCCTTGGAGGCGATGAAGCCGGCTGGCAGGGCGGAGGTGATGTGTAGCGCGTACGCGGCGGTCACGGGTGAAGGCTCACCATTGGACAACGCGGGCACGTTCAGCAGTCCCTCGTTCAACATGAACTCGGCGCCGCCGTGTCCTTCTTCGCCGGGTTGGAACATGAACAACACGCGTCCGGCGAGGCTCGACTTGCGTTCAGCGAGCATCTTTGCGGCACCGGCGAGCATCGCCACGTGAGTGTCGTGTCCGCACGCATGCATCATGTTGTCCACCTTCGAGGCGTAGTCGAGCCCCGTGTCTTCGGGCATCGGGAGCGCGTCCATGTCGCCACGAAGCAACACGGTCGGGCCCGGCTTGTCGCCCGTCAAGAGTGCGGCGATCCCGCTCGTCGTTTCGTGCAGGGTGACGTCGACGGGTAGCCCCTCCAGCGCCTCGAGCACCCGCTCGCGTGTCTTCGGCAGGTCGTTGCCCACCTCCGGCCAACGGTGCAAGTCGCGACGAATCGAGCGGGCGAACTCCAGTTGGTCGGTGGCGTGGGCCACCATCTCGGTACCCAGACCGTGGCGATCGTTCGGCGATGCTGTGGCACCCATCTGTCCCCCTTTGGCGTCCGAGCCAAATCGTATGTCGGCATCGCGGAGCGTGAACAATTTGCTCAGCTCGCTCGGCGGCTGAATTGTTTACGATGAAACAAAGGAGGCTTGATGCTCACCGTCGAATTCACCGTGGAGCCGTTCGTCGACGGATCACCGGGACCACATGTCACTGCCGCAGTAGAGGCGGTGGAGGCACACGGATTCACCGTCGACTTCGGTCCGTTCGGCACGTCGTTCACCGTGCCAGAGAATCGTGTCCCAGTCGTGGTTGCCGACCTGCTCCGTGCTGCTTATGCCAACGGTGCCACGTACGTCAGCGTGGACGTGGGCAGGTTGGACCTGTCGTGACGAGCCCGATTCCGAACTTGGATCAGGTTCGGGCGATGCTGCAACCGCTGATGTCGGCAACCGGAGCCGAACTCATTGCCGCTGAGACAGCTCAAGCAGGCGACATCACGTTGCGTCTCGGCGATGCCGTGGTGGGAGCCGTTCGTCTCCCTGCGCTTCATGGTGCCCTGGATCGTGTGATCGACTCGGTGGAGCGGGAACTCGGTGGCAAGTTGAACGAACTGTCTCGCGACCGCAAACAGTTGGCGATCAGGATGTTGGACGAGCGCGGCGCCTTCACCTTGCGCAGGGCGGTGGAGGACATCGCGGATGCGATGGGCGTCTCGCGAATCACCGTCTACAACTATCTCAACGCGCTGCACCGTTGAACCCACACCGATGAAGCACCACTTCGAAGCCATCGGGTTCGATGCCGACGACACCTTGTGGTTCAGCGAGGAGTCGTTCCGCAAGTACGAAAACGAATTCGTCGAACTCGTGACTCCGTTCGCTCCACCGGGTGTGGACGTGAAGGCCGCACTCACCGCCACCGAGCGCGCCAACATCGGTGCATACGGCTACGGCGTGAAGTCCTTCGGACTGTCGTCGATCGAAGCGGCGATTTCGGTGTCCAACGGCACGGTTCCGACGTCGGTGGTGCAACGTATCCTCCGCGGCGTGCGTGAGCATCTCACGGAGCCCGTGCGGTTGTTCGAGTCGGTGGGGGAGGTGTTGCAGACGGTCAGCGGCAACCATCGGGTGATCCTGATCACGAAGGGTGACCTCGTGCACCAGAGCAGAAAGGTGGAAACCTCGGGTCTCGCTCATCACTTCGACTCGGTGGAGATCGTCTTGGAGAAGGATCCACACACCTATGCGCGGGTGTTGAAGAGCCTCGACATCGATCCCACGAAGTTCTGCATGGTGGGCAACTCACTGAAGAGCGACATCTTGCCGGTCCTCGAACTGGGGGGCTTCGGCATCTACGTGCCGTATGAGATCCAGTGGGAACTCGACCACGCGGAGCATCCGCCCCCGCCCGGATCGCGATTCGTGGAACTGCCGAACTTGCACGCGGCAGCCGAGTGGCTGGCCGCCAACGTCGAATGACCGCCTACAGCCGGCGGAGGTGCACTTCCTTCATCCGGTGATCGGATCCCTTGTGGATCACGAGTGAGGCCCGGGAGCGTGTCGGCGCAATGTTCTCTTGCAGGTTCTTGCCGTTGATCGACCGCCAGATTTCACGGGCCATCGCGTCTGCTTCGCTGTCGGACAGCGCGGCGAAGTGGCGAAAGAAGCTGTTCGGATCCTGGAACACCGTTGCTCGCAGGGCGAAGAATCGTTCCACGAACCAATCTTCGATGTCGCCCTCATCGGCATCGAGATAGATCGAAAAGTCGAAATAATCGCTCACGAACTCGGTGGCCTCGGTTCCCACCTGCAACACGTTGAGACCTTCGAGGATCAAGATGTCGGGCTGGCGCACTACCTGTTGTTCGTCCTCGACGATGTCGTAGACGACGTGGCTGTACAAGGGATCAGCAACCTCGGACTGACCGGCCTTGATCGCGCGGAGGAACTCGATCAGCCGGCGCGTGTCGTAGCTCTCCGGAAAGCCCTTGCGATCCATGATCCCGCGCTCTTCGAGAACACGATTGGGGTGGAGGAACCCGTCGGTGGTGATCAGCTCGACTCGCGGATGCTCCGGCCATCTGGTGAGCAGGGCCTGCAGGATGCGCGCCGAGGTGCTCTTGCCCACGGCGACCGAGCCGGCCACCCCGATGATGAAGGGAACCTTGGGGGAAATCGTGCCGAGGAATGTGGCCGACATCTTGTGCAGGTTCTGGGTGGCGCTGACGTAGAGGTTGAGTAGACGGGTGAGCGGCAGGTACACGGCCACCACTTCGTCGAGGTCGATGCGATCGTTGATGCCTCGCAGGGCGGCGAGATCCCGCTCGTGCAACGTGAGTGGCGTCTGTGCGCGTAGCTCAGCCCAATGCTCACGATCGAAGCGGAGGTATCGATCGATGTCGATGGCGTCGATCACAGGAGTGTCCTACTTGGCGCGGAGCCACGGAGCGGACGGGGAGACCGCGCCTGCGCCGCCGGTGAGTACCTCGTAGCCCGAGTCGGTGACGAGCACCGTGTGTTCGAACTGGGCGGTGCGCTTGCCGTCTGCAGTGACCGCCGTCCACTCGTCGTCCCACATCCGGTGTTGCCACGAGCCGAGGGTGATCATCGGTTCGATGGTGAAGGTCATCCCCGGTCGCATGATCACGTTGTTGCGCGGGTCGTAGTAGTGGAGAACCTGGATGTCGGTGTGGAACTGTTCGCCGATGCCGTGACCGATGAAGGCCCGCACAACACCGAGCTTGTCTTGCTTGGCGCGCATCTCGATGGCTTTGCCGATGTCGGAGAGCGGCCGACCAGGAACGACCGCTTCGATACCGCGCCACATGCACTCCTCGGTGACGTCGATCAGGTGACGGTTCTCGTCGACGATCCCACCAACCGCGAACGTGGCATTCGTATCGCCATGGACTCCTTTGAAATAGCAGGTGACGTCGAGGTTGATGATGTCGCCATCTTCGAGAACTCGTGAGTCGGGAATGCCGTGACAGATCACCTCGTTGACCGAGGTGCACACGCTCTTCGGGTACCCCGAGTAGTTGAGCGGGCTCGGGTAGGCATCGCGTTCGATGCACAACTGGTGGACGTAGGCGTCGATCTCGTCGGTGGTGATGCCGGGCTTGACGAACTGGCCCGCCAACTTCAGCACCTCTGCGGCCATCGCACCCGTCACGCGCATCCGTTCGATCACGTCCGGCGACTTCACCGCCGACTCCGGCATCCGCTTCACCTTGCCGGTGTCGGCATAGGGCGGATGAGCAATGTGCTCGGGGACGAGCCGCATCGGGCTCACGACACCGGGCAGGACACGACCCTCGAGGGGCTTGTGGCACCGCTTGTACTTGCGCCCGCTCCCGCACCAGCAGGCATCGCCGGCTGCGGGAAGCACCTTCGGTGGAGTGTTCGTGATGCTGGACATCCTTCGTTCAGGCTAGGGGCAGCGGCCACCTAATGACAGG
>JBJTFU010000147.1:0-8075 GCA_046093585.1 Ilumatobacteraceae bacterium
CAGAGGCTCTCGGCGTGAGTGAACTGGTGATCGGCCTCACCGTGGTTGCTGCAGGCACCTCACTTCCGGAACTGGCGACGTCGGTGTTGGCCGCCATTCGCGGTCAGCGTGACATCGCAGTGGGCAACGAGGTGGCCTCCAACATCTGCAACTTGCTCGCAGTACTAGGCGCGTCCGCTGCAGTGTCGGACGCCGGCATTGCAGTGAATGACGAGGCACTCCGTCTCGACCTACCCGTGATGCTCGTGGCAACCATCGTGCTCGTGCCGATCTGCTGGAACGGCTTCATGATCAAGCGTTGGGAAGGCGCGGTTCTCGTGGGCTTCTATGTCGCTTATGTGGTGTACCTGATCATGTCAGCGGGGGACAGTACGGCGCCTGAGTTGTACCGCACGATGCTGATGATCGTGGTGCCGATTGCTCTGCTCACCTTCTCAGCGGCCGGCATCCAAGGCTGGCGCCGCCACCGGCAAACCGTCTGAACCTGACGCCTTTGGCTTGGGGCGGTCTGGATTGGGCTTAGTGGCTAGGAGTTCGTCGCACGCGCACGGTGTCAGAAGCCCTACCACCGGGAACTCCTGAGACGACCACGACCGGTGCATCGGGTGGCAGCACGTTTGCAGTGACGAGCTCGACGAGCACGTCATCCGTCTCTGCGGACTTGACGCGAATCGCCGAGACGCCCCACGAAAAGCGCAACTGCCGAACGGTGCGCTCAGAGCGAGTGGCAGCAATCAAAGGAAGTGGCGAGCGCCAACGGGAGAGTGCGCGTGCGGTGAACCCGCTGTCGGTGAGACCAACCACCGCAACTGCGCCTGTCTGATACGCGACGCGATGAGCCGCCTCTGACACCGCGTGTGTGACCGGTGCGGTGATCGAATCGCCCGTGAGGGGGAGTGGTAGCTCGGTGCGTGGCACCACGTCTTGATCTGCTCTCGCGGCGAACTCGGCCATCGTGCGCACGGCTGCTTCGGGGTTCACGCCGATCGCGGTTTCGCCCGACAGCATCACTGCGGACGTGCCGTCAAGGATGGCGTTTGCCACGTCGGCTGCCTCTGCTCGTGTGGGTACCTTCGCCGACACCATCGACTCGAGCATCTGGGTCGCCGTGATCACGGGTCGTGCGGCAGCAGTGGCAGCGCGAATGATTCGACGCTGGAGGAATGGAATCTCGGAGAGAGGGAACTCGAGTCCGAGATCGCCACGAGCAACCATCACCGCATCAGCGGCAGCAATCACGGTGTCGAGGTTCGTCACTGCAACGGCAGTTTCGATCTTGGCGACGATCAACTTTCCCGGAGCGAGTTCTTTCACGCGCTGGACGTCGGCTGCAGAGCGCACGAAGGACACAGCGATGGCATCCACGTCGATCTCCATGCATGTCTCGACCACCTTCAAGTCTTCGGCAGTGGGAGAGTCCATCTTCAGCAGGTCGGACGGAACGTGCAGACCGGGGCGACCCCGGAGGATGCCGTTTGCGCTCACTCGGCAGAGCATGCCGTCTCCGTCGCGCGCCATGGTTTGGAACTGCACGGCACCATCGCCAAGGGCCAACGTGGTTCCGACCGGAATGTGGTCCCAGGCTTCGGAAGGGATGGTCGATCCGAGTGTGCGTGGACGCTCACCGGGCAACCCGCTGACAACCATCCACGTCTCGCCCTCGATGAGTTCGATTGGTTCGGAAGGTGGGATACAGCGCAATTTCGGCCCACAGAGGTCCACCATCACGGCGACTTCGGTGCCGGTCCGAGCGGCGGCATCTCGAACCGCAGCCACGCGGGTGCGCACGACGTCGATCGAGTCGTGCGATGCCGAGATGCGAAAGACATCGGCACCAGCACCGATGAGTGCATCGAGTTGCGCAGGCTTGTCGCTGGCCGGTCCCACCGTGGCGACGATTCGGGTGCGACGGGTGTTGTTCATGTGAGTGCAGCCCCTACGCCTGCGAAGTGAGCGACGGAGACTGGGCGAAAAGTCACGCCTTCACGGTAGCGATGATCCCTGCCCGTTGAGCGGAGATGATCAGTTTTGGATTACTGCGAACCAGCGGCCTTCATTATCCGAGAAGGCAAAGGTGGTAAGGCCCGAGTGCTCGCCAATCTCGGTGGTCTGCACACCGTTTGCCACGAGTGCGGACCGAGTGGCTGCCAGGTCGTCGACTTCGAAGGCGATCGACGGTGTGGCCAAGTCGAGTCCGTCTGGGTTGTCTTTCATTAACTCAAGTGGAACCAGCTCAAAGGCGAAATCCTGATCCACAAAACCGACCTTGACTATTGGGAAAGTACCTGCCTGAGTTCGACTCTTTTCGACCATCCCAACCTGCTCCGTCCAAAACTTGAGGCAGGCCACAGGATCGTTCACGTACAGCACTACATAACTGACCTTCATTGATCTCTCCTCTGATCTAGTGGAGCTGGGGGGAATCGAACCCCCGTCCATCAGCCGTTGAGCGACCGCGATACGACCATTCCCGCTCTGAGGCTGACGCAACCTCACCGGCGGGTCGACTGCCTCGTACGAGACCGCGACACGACTTTCCGTGTTGTCATCGGTCTTTCCCAACGTCATCGGTCTTTCCCGACGTCATTCCCCGCTTCTGTTGCCGGGCTGCGGTGAATTGGCCCCGTGCGACCTTGCGGCTCACGGTTGCTCTCTACCCCCTAGGAACTAGGCGGCGAGAGCGAACTGCTTGTTGGCAGTTGTTTTGTTGCCCCGTTTTACGAGTCTGAGCAACTCGGGTCGCACGCCCGACCAGCGACACTGACGTCGAAACCTGTCAGCCCCGTGATTGGTAGTACGAGCCTCAGTGTACGGGTGGGGTGAGGCGTTGTCAGAGCGCCTTGCGTGCTCGCCCTTGGGCACGGCGCATCTCCAGTTCGCTTTCCTTCTTGGCGATCGCTTCACGACGGTCGGCTTTCTGGCGGCCTTTGGCCAATCCGAGATCAACCTTGATCCGACCCTTCTTGAAGCGCACTTCGAGCGGTACGAGCGTCAGTCGCTCGCGGGCCATTCGCTCGCCGAGTCGGCGAATCTGGTCTGCATGCAGCAGCAACTTGCGGCGACGAACCGGCTCGTGGCTGCCCACGCCGACCGCAAATTGGTAGGGGGCGATGTGCATGCCCTCGAGGAACATCTCGCCACGAATCACATGTGCATAGGCATCGGCCAATTGCACCTGACCGGCGCGGGCACTCTTCACCTCGCTTCCGAGCAGCACGATGCCGGCCTCGACCACATCCACGATGGTGTAGTCGTGCCTCGCCTTGCGATTGCTCGCTACCGGAGCATCGCCACGGGTGCGTTCGCCCTTGTCCATAGGGTTAAACGAGGCTACCGCTAGCGTTACAACGCGATGTCCGAGGTTCGTCCGTTACGCATACCGCAAACGGTGATCGATCAGATCGGCGAGCACGTCGTCGCCGGCTATCCGCACGAAGCATGTGGGTTGCTCGTGGGCAAGGGTTCGCTCGGCGAAGTACTCGAGTTCCATCCCACGGAGAACGTGGCCAAGTCGGCGCGGGTCTACACGATCAACGCGAAGCAGCACTTGTTGATCGAGCGCGATGCCGAGGATCGGGGGCTTGAGGTGATGGGGGTGGTGCACAGCCATACCCACACCGAGGCGTACCCGAGCCCGACGGACGTTGCGCAGGCGCCCGACCCGACGTGGCAGTACATGATCGTGACGTTGAAGCGGGGGGTGCCCGAACCTCGCAGCTATCGGATCGTCGGGGAGACGATTACCGAGACTGCGTTGACCATTTATTAGGAGTCCCCGCGGGTCGGGAATACCGAGCCCGGCTGGGCGGTTGATACTGGGCAATTGCTACAATTCTGACAAAGACAGTCAACAATTCCCCGGAGTTGCGATGCCCCCATTCGAAAACGTGCTCGACCTGATCGGCAACACGCCGGTCGTCGACGTCAGCGTGCTGTCGCCCAATCCGCGCGTGCGTCTGCTGGCCAAGCTCGAGGGGCAGAACCCGTTCGGCTCGGTGAAGGATCGCATCGCCAAGAACATGATCGAAACTGCGATCAAGGAAGGTGTGCTCAGCCCGGGTCAACGGTTGATGGAGCCGTCGTCCGGCAACACGGGAATCGCTCTTGCGGCTATCGCTGCCGTGAAGGGCAACCCGATCACGATTCTGATGCCCGAGAGCGTGTCGATCGAGCGTCGGCAGATGCTCGAAGTGTTCGGCGCCGAGATCATCCTCACGCCGGGTGAAGAGGGCTCGAATGGTGCAGTGCGCCGCGCAGAGCAATTGGCGAAGGAACATCCTGAGTATTGCTTCTTGCATCAGTACCAAAACGATGCGAACCCTCGCGCGCATTACGAGGGCACTGGTCCAGAGATTTGGCGGGACGTTCCCGAGGTGACGCACTTCGTCGCCGGTCTCGGCACGAGCGGCACCTTGATGGGCGTTGGCCGTTACTTGAAGGAACAGAATCCTGACGTCAAGATCGTCGCCGTCGAGCCGCCGCTTGGTGAGCGGGTCGAAGGTTTGCGCAACTTGGACGAGGGTTACATTCCGCCGATCTTCGAAAACTGGCACGGCATCGACGTGCTCGACCGCAAGCGCGTGGTGCGTCCGCGTGAATCGATCGAGATGACGCGGCGCCTCGTGCGCGAGTGCGGCATCTTCGCCGGCATCTCGTCGGGCGCTTCGCTGGCTGGTGCGGTGAAGGTGGCCGGTGAGATCGAAGAAGGCACGATCGTGTTCATCGTGTGCGATGGCGGTTGGAAGTACCTCTCGACGGGTGCCTACACCGACGATCTCGACGCGGCCGAAGCCGCCGCCGAGAAGATCATCTACTTCTAACTGCTCAACCGCCTGCCACCAGAGTGGCGAGTCCCACGAAGACGAGAGCCGCAGAGGTGAGCCGAATGCGGTGGTCGCCCTCGTTCAGCATCTTCCACCCGGCAAATGCGGCGATCACCACACTCGACTCGCGCAGTGCCGCCACGTACCCGACGGGCGCATGTTGCAGTGCCACGAGCACCATGCCGTAGGCAACTGCAGATGCAGCACCGCTGAAGGCGAGGATCTTTCCGTGATTGCGCAGCGTGGGAAGCATGGCGCGGCGATTGGTGGCGAGCGCCCACAGCGACACCATCACCGCAGCGCACATCAGCAGTGCCATCGAATAGGCGATGGCGTTCGACTCGCGCGCACCGTGCGCATCGATCACTGAGTAGATGCCGATCGTCACCGATACGGCAAGCGCGGGAAGGATCGCGTGTCGCGAGCCCGACGATGCAAGCACCATCAGCCCGGCCACGGTGAGCAGTACACCGATGAACGACACCGTGGAGAGCGTGTCGTCGAGCAACACGATGCCACCAATGGTGGCGGCAAGTGCACCCGCGCCTCGTGCAATGGGGTACGACATCGAGAAGTCGCCTCGGTTGTATGCACGAGCCAGCGTCATCAGATACGGCACGTGCATTGCGCCACTGGCGATCGCCCAGGGCCATGCAATGTCGGGAGGCGAATCGACGAGCGACCATACGGCGAGGATCACCGCACAGATCCCGCCACCGATGGTGAACTGACCCCACAACGCCATCTGTCGATCACCACTCTGTTTGACGATCAAGTTCCACGTGGCGTGCAACACGGCTGCGCCGAGGGCAAGGGCCGTGGCGAGAAGCACGAACCGAGACTATGTGGCGCGCGTAAAGTGAAAGGGCGATGCCGACACGACTGGATGCACCGATCGGCATGTTCGATTCGGGGTTCGGGGGGCTCACCGTCGCTCGTGCGGTGATCGACCTTCTGCCGATGGAGAACCTCGTGTACATCGGCGATACGGGCCGCTATCCGTACGGCAACAAACCCGCCGACGAAGTGCGTGGTTATGCGCGCGAACTGGCGTGGAGTCTGGTGCGTGACTTCGACGCCAAGTTGATCGTGGTGGCGTGCAACACGGCGGCGTCGGTGGCGCTCGCCGAGCTCGAGCGCGAACTGCCGGTGCCGGTGATCGGGGTGGTGGAGCCCGGCGCGCGGGCCCTCGTCCGTGTCACGCACAACAACAAGGTGGGCGTGATCGGCACGGTCGGCACGATCTCGTCTGGTGCCTACGTCAATGCCATCCGAGAGACGGGCGCTCACGTCGAGTTGTTCTCGGCGGCATGTCCCGGCTTCGTCGAGTTCGTCGAGCGTGATCAAACGTCGGGAGACGAGGTCACGGTGTTGGCCGAGCGTCTCCTCGCCCCCGTGCGCAACGCGGGAATCGACTCGCTGTTGCTCGGCTGCACGCACTACCCATTCCTGTCGCGAGTGATCGGCGAATTGATGGGTCCGAACGTGGTCCTCGTCAGCAGTGCAGACGAGACGGCGTTCGCCGTCAAGACCGCTCTCCACGATCGTGCTCTCGCACGGCACGACGGTGGGGGTTCGCATCGGTTCCTGTCCTCTGGCGACATTGGCTGGTTCGCCGAGTTGGGCAGTCGACTCCTCGGGCCCGAATTGGATCGCGCCGAGCAGTGGGTGGCGCCGAAGTTGAACGACGTACGAAAGGGAACCGAATCATGACTAGGCACGACGGACGAAAGCCGGAGGATCTCCGCCCCATCAACTTCGAGCGCGATTTCACCGAGATGGCGGCGGGCTCGGTGCTCGTCTCGTTCGGCCGCACTCGCGTGTTGTGCACCGCCTCGGTGGACGAGGACGTTCCACGATGGATGAAGGGAACGGGGAAGGGATGGGTGACCGCGGAGTACTCGATGCTCCCGGGTTCTTCTCCCGAGCGTGTCGACCGTGAAGCGGCCAAGGGCAAGCAGAGCAGCCGCACCGTCGAGATCCAGCGATTGATCGGGCGTGCGCTGCGCTCGGCGTGTGACATGAAGGCGCTCGGCGAGCGACAGATCCTGCTCGACTGCGACGTGCTGCAGGCCGATGGCGGCACTCGCACCTCGAGCATCTGTGGCGCATACATCGCGTTGCACGACGCACTCACGCGGCTCGTGCAGCAGGGATCCATTCCGCGCAATCCGCTGCACTCGCTGTGCGCGGCAATCAGCGTGGGTATCCACGATGGGACGCCACTGCTCGACCTTCCCTACGTGGAGGACTCGACGGCAGAGGTGGACATGAACGTGGTGATGTTGAAGCCGCTCGCTGGCGGCGAGGCCACCTTCGTCGAAGTCCAGGGAACCGCCGAAGGCAAGGCCTTCTCTCGTTCGGAGCTGGACGGCTTGCTCGGTCTGGCCTCGAGTGGCATCGAACGCATCTTCGCGATGCAGTCGTCGCTGCTCGCCACGGCACCATCTCCGCGCGCGATCTC
Organism: Ilumatobacteraceae bacterium; assembly: GCA_046093585.1. Taxonomy (GTDB): domain Bacteria; phylum Actinomycetota; class Acidimicrobiia; order Acidimicrobiales; family Ilumatobacteraceae; genus UBA3006. Next base: position 7,288 of record JBJTFU010000147.1, read on the forward strand.
TCGCTAGTGCTACGCGTCGTCTGCGCTTCCGCCAACCCGCACAAGGTCGCCGAAATCATGGAGTTGATGGACGGTGTCGTGCAGCTCGATCCGCGTCCAGCCGAATTGCCGGACGTAGAAGAGGACGGCGACACGTTGGTGGCGAATGCACGCTTGAAGGCGATTGCGGTGAACGAAGCGACGGGTCTGCCCGCGCTGGCCGATGACACCGGGCTCGAAGTGGTGGCGCTGGGCGGAGCACCCGGCGTGCGCACCGCACGTTTTGCCGGCGAGCCACCGAACGACGAGCGCAATCGCGCGAAGATGCTGCAGGAGCTGGATGGTGTGGCCGATCGCTCCGCACGGTTCCGCACGGTCGCCCTGTTGCGCTTCCCCGACGGTCGCGAGATCGTGGCCGAGGGCGTCTGCGAGGGGTCGATCGCCGAGGCCGAGCGGGGTGAACGCGGTTTCGGCTACGACCCGGTGGTCTTCGCCGACGCTGGTGACGGCCGCACCTTCGCCGAGATGTCGATGGCAGAGAAGCACCATCTCTCCCATCGTGGGCGGGCTTTCCGCGCCTTGGCGACGGCATTGCGCCATCAACTCTGACGCCACGCCACCATGCGCTGGTGCCGACGGAGAGACTCGAACTCTCACTGACGGCGTCCTAAGCGCCGTGCCTCTGCCATTGGGCTACGTCGGCTTGCGTATGCCTTGGGTCGTAAGAGTAGTGCTTGATATCGGTTCTTTGACATAATGTAAACCTTGACTTCAATAACGACGGCACATCAAAGCCCAAAGCGTCAGTT
>JBJTFU010000148.1:0-3986 GCA_046093585.1 Ilumatobacteraceae bacterium
ACGTCGTTGATCTTCGGGCTACCGACTTCCTTCCATTCCTTCGAGCTCAGGCGGTCGCCGACGGCTGGATAGAGGTATTCGCTCTGCATGATGCGCAGCGTCTGCTCGGCGCCGAGGTAATGGCCTGGCCCACCGATGCACTGTGCGCGCATCGTCTCGATTGACAGCGACTCGTCGTTGACCTCGATGCCGCGGATGGTGCGCTGCACGGAGCCGATCGTGTCGTTGTCAAGCACGACGCCTTCGAGCGAGTAACCAAGAAGGCTGCCGTGCATACCGGCGGCCTCGTAGATCAGGTTCATGCCGGCGTTGCCGACGAGGGCATGGTTGATGCCCTTCTCCGAACCGGACTGTGCGTCGGGGAACTTCGCGTCACTGATGCCCGACGACGTCCCGCCGGTGAGGTTGTAGAAGTGCGCCATCTGGGCACTCGCCGCGGACAACAACACTTGCTCAGGGCTGCCGCCCGACATCGCTCCGGAGCGCAGGTCGGACACGAAGCACCACAAACCGAAGATCGCGGGTGCACCGGGGATGATCGCGTTGACGTAGGCGAGACCGGCGAGACATTCGGCGACCTGTTGGACGAGCGCGCCGGCGATCGCTGCGGGTGCGGTCGCACCAGCCTGACCGGCCGAGAGCAACAGCACGGGCATGCCCGCCAGCACGGCCACTTCGAGGCACTTGCACGCATCGCTCGCGAACTTGAGCGGCGGGACGACGAAGCAGTTGGACTGCGAGACGAACGGACGCGCACGCCACTTGTCCTCGCCACCAGCGATCTCGTGCAACATCTTCAACGATGCGACGAGGTGGTCCGGATGCACCCAGGAGGTGCCGACGTGCTTGGTGGTGCCCGACACGCTCAGGTAACACGTGTTGATGTCCATCGCCGCCGCGTCGGGGATGTCACGAGGAACGACAGCACGTTGATAGAAGTGCAGGTGCTCCATGCGGTCCACGAGGCGGGCGATGTCGTATGCGTCCTGGGCGGTCGACTCGCGGTAGTCACCGGTCTCCGGATCTGCGATGTACACCGCGGCCCCGGCGGTTCCGAAGTAGGTGTTGGTGCCCCACGGCTCCATGTCGTACTTCGGGTCCTGGGCATACAACGGGAAGTTGCGACCCGCCATTGCGATCGTGTCTTCGATCAACGAACGCGGGAAGAGCAGGCGGCCGTTCGAGTCCAACTTGCAACCCTTCGGCAGCAAATAGTCGAGGGTGGACTGGATCGGATCGGCGAGACCGATGTTTTCGAGCACGTCGAGGGCCGCCTCGTGGATCTTCAGCACCTCTGCATCGGTGAGCACCTTGTAGCGACCGCTCGGCATGCCGGGGCGCACGGGCTTGATGTTGTCGGCGAGCGGAGCGGCGCGCAAGGCGTTGCGGGCGGCGCGACCACCGCGGCGTGCGTTGTTCGATTCTGTGCTCATGGTTCCCCCTCGGGAGTCGTACCTGACTGGCAGTAACTGTAGGTGGGCGGCGGCGGTTATGCCTTGACGCGCTCCGATTTCGGGTCGTAAAACGGCTGCAGTTGGGCCGCGGCCCCCACCTTCTCTCCTGCCACCTCGATTTCGTAGGTGCCGGAGTCCACGAAGGCCTTGTCCACGAGGCCGTGGTGGTTCTCGACGTAGCCCATGCCAATCGACTTGTCGATCGCGTGTCCATACATCCCGGAGGTGATGTGACCGACAATCTCCCCGTTTCGATAGATCGGTTCGTTGTGATAGAGCAACTTGCTCGAGTCGGCGAGTGCGAACTGGACCAGGCGCTTGTTGACGCCGTTCTTCTTCTGCTCGAGGAGCGCCTCGCGGCCGATGAAGCCACCTGGCTTGTCGAAGGCGACGACGAAGCCGAGTCCGGCCTCGATCGGCGTGTCGTCGGGCGATACGTCGTGGCCCCAGTGGCGATAGCCCTTCTCCATGCGCAGCGAGTTAAGTGCGTGATATCCGGCGTGCTTCAAGCCGAACGCCTTGCCTGCCTCGACGATCACGTCGAACACGCCCGTGGCGAACTCCGTCGGGATGTAGAGCTCCCAGCCCAGCTCGCCGACGAAGGTGATGCGATTCGCACGGACGCGTGCATATCCGATGTCGATCGTCTGTGACGTGCCGAACGGGAACGCCTCGTTCGACAAGTCGTTCCAGGTGAGCGACTGGAGCAAGTCGCGCGACTTCGGGCCCATGATCGACAGCACGGCGTGACCCGAGGAGACGTCGGTGAGAACGGCTCGATCGTCTGTGCCGATGTGGTCCTTCAGCCACATGTAGTCGCGGACCTGGGTGGCGGCCGCCGTGACGACGAGGTACTTGTCGTTCGCCACGCGCAGCACGGTGAGGTCCGCCTCGATGCCGCCACGCTCGTTCAGCCACTGCGTGTAGACGATCTTTCCGTTCGCCACCGACATGTCGTTCGCCGACACCTGGTTGATGATGCGCTCGGCGTCCGGTCCTTCGAGCATGAACTTGCCGAACGACGACTGGTCGAACATCGTCACGCCCTCGCGGGTGGCGCGATGCTCCGCTGCCGAGTGCTCGAACCAGTTCTGGCGACCATATGTATAGACGTATTCGGCCTTCGTCCCCTCGGGTGCGAACCAGTTCGTGCGCTCCCATCCGGCGACCTCACCGAAACACGCCCCACGGGCGGCGAGACGATCATGGAACGGCGAACGGCGAACGCCACGCGCGGTCTCCGGCTGACGGAACGGCCAATGCATCGCATACAGCAGGCCGAGCGACTCGACGGTTCGATCATGGAGATAGGAACGATTGCGCTGGAACGGCATCACGCGACGCACGTCGACGTCCCACAGGTCCATCGGCGGGCGACCATCCACGATCCAGTCGGCGAGCACCTTGCCGGCACCACCGCTCGACTGAATCCCGATCGAGTTGAAGCCTGCGGCGACGAACAGGCCCTTCACCTCGGGCTGCTCGCCGAGCAGGTAGCGGTCGTCTGGGGTGAACGACTCGGGTCCGTTGAAGAAGAGGCGAATGCCGGTCTCGGCGAGGATCGGCATGCGATGCGTCGCATTCTCCACGAGCGGTGCGATGTGCTCGAAGTCCTCGGGCAGCGAGGTGAAGGAGAACTCCTCCGAGATGCCCTTCATCCCCCACGGCTTGGCAACGGGTTCGAACCAACCGACGAGCAACTTGCCGGCGTCTTCCTTGAAATATCCGCAACCCTCGGGGTCGCGCAGCACCGGCATCGACGGCGAGATGCCCTCGACTCCTTCGGTGACGATGTAGAAGTGCTCGGCTGCGTGCAACGGCACGGTGGCTCCGACCTGGTCGCCGAGTTCACGTGCCCACATGCCTGCGGCATTGACGACCGCGTCCGCCCGAATCGTGCCGAACTCTGTCTGCACTCCGACGGCGCGACCCGACTCGGTGAGGATGCGCTCGACCTTGACGTTCTCAACGATCTTCACGCCAGCGGAACGAGCGCCCTTGGCGAGTGCCTGCGTCACGTCGATCGGATTGACGACGCCGTCATTCGGCAGGTGCACGCCGCCGACGAGGTCGTCGACTCGTGCGAGCGGAACGAGGTCCTTCACGTCTTGCGGGGTGATGATGTTGACTTCGAGACCGAACACGCGCGCCGTCGACGCACCACGCTTCAGTTCCTCGAAGCGCTCCTCGTTCGGGGCGATCGACACCGAACCGCGCTGCTGGAAGCCTGTCGCCTGGCCCGTCTCCGCTTCGAGCGTGGCGAACAGGTTCGTCGTGTACTGCGCGAGACGGGTGAGGTTGTTGGTCGCCCGCAGCTGGCCGACGAGTCCCGCTGCGTGCCAGGTAGTGCCAGAGGTGAGTTGCTTGCGCTCGAGAAGCACGACGTCGGTTACCCCGCGCTTGGCGAGGTGGTAGGCGACGCTGCAGCCGACGATTCCACCGCCCACGATGACGACGCGGGCATTGCTGGGCAGATTGGCCATGGTCTTTAGTGTCCCCCGGTTTGGCACGTTTTCGGCAGGGATTTAGTAT
>JBJTFU010000149.1:0-14398 GCA_046093585.1 Ilumatobacteraceae bacterium
TCTCGTCGCGTCGTGGGGTGTTTTACAACCTGGAGCGCCGGGGAGTGGTCGACAGGATCTCCACGTCCGACGAAGTGACTACAGCGATGTCGACGCCCCCACAGACCACGCGTGCGCGACTTCGCGGAGAATTCATCAAGCGCGCCAAGGAGCGCAAACGTGACTTCACCGTCGACTGGGTGCACTTGAAGCTCAACGACCAAGCTCAGCGAACGGTACTGTGCAGGGATCCCTTCAAGAGCGTCGATGATCGAGTGGAGAAACTGATTGCCTCACTTTGAGTTGGGCGCCTTGTTCAAGCAGGTGCGCGAATGGGTGACGGTGATCGTCGTTGCGGTGGTCATCGCCGTCGTCGTTCGCGCCTTATTCCTGCAACAGTTCTACATCTCGGGCCCGAGCATGGAGCCGACGATGTACCAGGACAATCGTGTGCTCGTGGACAAGATCTCGTATCGATTCCGTGAGCCGCGCATCGGCGACGTCGTGGTGTTCGACCGAATCACCATGAACGGCGACGAGGTGCAGCACGACGATTTGATCAAGCGAGTGATCGGAACACCCGGCGACGTCGTGGAGATTCGGGACTGCGCTGTGACGGTGAACGGTCAGGAGTTGGAGGAGACCTACCTGGATCCGGTCGAGCTCTCCCTCGAGGACCCGACGAGTCGCTGCCGACAGGTCGAAATGGAACCAGTCACGGTTCCCGAGGACGAATTCTTCGTGATGGGGGACAATCGGCCGGAGTCCTTCGACAGTCGGTCCTTCGGGACGATCTCTCGTGACATCATCGTCGGTCGAGCGTTCGCCATCGTGTGGCCCGTCGACATGCTGAAGCTGCTCTGATCAGACGGCGGTGGAGGCGTCGACGCTGACGAGCATCTCGATGTCGTCCGCGTAGAGCCCGTCCATCCCGATGCGGATCATCTCCCTCGTCTCCGCGTCGTGGACGAGCCCCCACGCGAAGCAGGCCACGTCGAATCGGTGATACATCGCCGCGAGGCCGCCACTCCAGTCGCGCCAGTGCATGTTGCACACCCGCACGCCGCGTTCCCGCAGGTCTCGTGCGTGCTTCTCGGGAGATCCCCCGATGACGCGGAGCTTGGTCGAATGGACGAAATTGAATCTTTCGTCGATGGAGCGCCATCCCTGCAAGACCTCCAAATCCGGGTGGCAGACCCACACCGAGCCGGCACCGCGCCCTGAGTCGTGCACCAGCGCCGCGAAGATGCCGAACGCGTCGACGTCCTTCACGTCGACGCTGATGTCGACGGTGGCCGGAGTTCGTACCAACATCTCCGTGAACGTCGCGAAGCGGTCGTGAATATCGACCGCATCGACCGACCTGATCGTTCGCCGCCGAAGGCCCGATCGCACGAGACCGTCATGGTCGATCAGGATCTTTCCATCACGAGACATCCATACGTCCGTCTCCAGACCCGTTGCTCCGAGCCGGAGAGCCTCGGCGAAGGCGGGGAGTGTGTTCTCGGGATGGACCAAATTTGCGCCCCGATGGGCGAACAGGATCGGGCGCACGAACAGTCTCGGTAACGACTGCTGCATGGCGCGAGCGTACCTCCCCCCGACGACGGGTCGTAGAATGACGAAGTGTTCAACTTCTCCGGCAGCGAAGTGCTGTTCCTGCTGATTCTCGGCCTCGTGATCCTCGGTCCGGAGAAGTTGCCTGGTGTGCTGCGCAAGGCCGGTCGTCTCTATGGGGAGTTCAAGCGCGTCACGAGTGACGCGCAAACCGAGTTGCGACAAGCACTCGACCAGCCGATCCGCGAGATCCAGTCGACGGCGAAGACCTACCAAGGCTTCTTCGTCGACGCGGCCAAGGAAGTGACGAAGGATCCCGAGAAGACTCCCGAGCGAACCACGACGTCACCGAATGCGGCGAAACCGGAAAGCTCTACACCGGACGATCCCACGTTCGTCCCGTATCAGGCCCCTCCGACTGCCGCGTTGCCAGCTGAACCGACCGCAGAGCCCGGTTCGGACGAAGGCGGGACGGCCTCGTGAGTACCTTGTTCGGCAAGAAGGCGGCCGCAACCGACGGGGCGATGTCGGTGTTCGAACATCTGGCGGAATTGCGCATGAGGATCGTTCGTTCGCTACTCGCCGTGGGCATCGGAGCAGCGCTCATCCTGATCTTCTACGACTTCGTCCTGGGCGTGCTGATTGCACCTTACGAGCGGACCTGTTCTCTTCATCCCGAGTTCAACTGTGATGGTTCGCTGTACGCCCTGGGCCCCGTAGAGGGCTTGAGCGCACGGATGCGCATTTCGGGATACGGGGGACTCGTTCTCGCGCTGCCGATCGTGTTGTGGCAGGTGTGGCGATTCATCGTTCCGGCCCTCAGCAAGCAGGAGAAGAAGTACTCGATCCCGTTCATCTTGAGTTCGGTCGTGCTGTTCGTGCTCGGTGGATACATGGCGTATTGGACGCTCGACAAGGCGGTCGAGTTCTTGATCGCCTGGTCCGGCGAGGACGTCAATCAGACCTACCAGATCTCCAAATACATCAGCCTCGTCGCGCTGATGGTCCTGGCCTTCGGTGTCGGGTTCCTGTCTCCCGTACTCATCGTGTTCCTCCAGCTCGTTGGCGTCGTCACGCCCCAAACGTTGTTACGGCAATGGCGGGCTGCGGTGATGGTCATCTTCGCACTCTCGGCGGTGATCACTCCGAGCGGTGACCCGGTGAGCATGCTCGCACTCGCAGTGCCGATGTCGATCTTGTTTCTCGTGAGCGTTCTGATCGGTTGGATCGCCCAGCGCCGTCGTCGTCGCTCCACGCCAGAATCCGTCAGCACGGAGTAATGGCGGCTTTCGAACGCCAGTCGTTCCTGTCGGGACTCGACTTTCGACCCGACCAATTCCAAATCGACGCATTCGACGCGCTCGACAGAGGGAACAACGTCCTCGTTTCGGCGCCGACCGGTTCCGGCAAGACGCTGGTCGCCGCGTATGCGATCAGCCGCTCACTGGCGCAGGAACGCAGGTCGTTCTATACGACGCCGATCAAGGCACTGTCCAACCAGAAGTTCATCGAGTTGATCCAGGTACACGGTCATTCGACGGTCGGGCTGTTGACCGGTGATACCAGCATCAATGGCGACGCCCCGATCGTCGTGATGACGACCGAGGTGCTGCGCAACATGATCTACTCGCGCTCCTCGTCACTGGCGAACCTGCACACCGTCGTGCTCGACGAGGTGCACTTCCTCCAAGACGCCTTTCGTGGACCGGTCTGGGAGGAGGTGATCATCCACCTCGAGCCAGAGGTATGCCTCGTCTGCTTGTCGGCAACGGTGTCCAACGCCGAGGAAGTGGGTCGATGGCTGACCACGGTCCGTGGGCCGACCGTGCCGATCGTCGAGCGGCATCGTCCCGTACCCATGGAACATCTCTACTTCGTCGGCGACAAACGGTCGCACGACATGAAGGTGTTCGCATTGGAGCGCGGTGGACACGCGAACAAGGAGCTCCACCAGTTCCTGGGGTCGAGTACGCCACGGCGAGGTTCGGATCGGCGAGGTGGCCGTTCCACGCGCTTCTTCCCCCCTTCGCGAATCGACGTCGTCGAAGAACTCAAATCACGCGACCTGTTGCCGAGCATCCACTTCCTGTTCAGTCGCCACCAGTGTGACGAGAGTGCCGAGACACTGCGCCGGGCGGGAGTGCGCCTGACGAACGACACCGAGGCACGCTCGATCGTGGAGATCGCGGAGGACCGCGTTGCAGGGTTCCCCGACGATGACTTGGCCGTCCTCGGATATGCGAGGTTCCTCGACCAACTGGAGAGCGGTGTCGGAACGCATCACGCCGGTCTGGTTCCGGCATTTCGCGAGATCGTCGAACGTTGTTTCAGCGAGGGGCTGATCAAGATCGTCTTTGCCACCGAAACCTTGGCGGTGGGTATCAACATGCCCGCCCGGTCCGTCGTGCTCGACAAACTGACCAAGTACACCGGAACGGGACATCGCATGTTGCAACCCAGCGATTTCGCCCAACTGACGGGTCGCGCGGGTCGACGCGGGCTCGACGAGCACGGCGTCGCGGTCATCTTGTGGAGCCCTTTCGTCAGGATCGGCGACGTCCTCGATCTGGTCAACAGCAAGCGCTTCGAGTTGCGTTCCGCGTTCAGGCCCACTTACAACATGGCGGCCAACCTCGTGCGAATGAATTCGCGGGACGAGGCCTTGCATCTGCTGAATCTGTCGCTCGCACGCTTCCAGCGAGGTGAAGGACTGGTGCAACAGTTCAACGGTCTGCTCGCACTGCTCGACGAGTTGGGTTACGTGGAGGGGTGGAGCCTCACTGCGGCCGGTGAGATGCTGCGCCAGATCTACCACGAGTCCGATCTCCTGATCGCAGAGTGCATCAGGAACGGTGCGCTCTCTGGACTGGAGCCCGCCGAGATGGCGTCGATCGCTTCGTGCTTCGTCTTCGAAACTCGAGGAGGACTGGAGGAGCGGGAGATCCACTTTCCGTCCGACCGACTGAAGCGTGCGTTTCGCGCGGTCGAGCGGGAAAGCACTCGTGTCGCTCGGCGAGAGAGCATCCACGGGTTGGCCACACACCGCGTGGTGGACCCCGGTCTGATGGGTCACATCGCCGAGTGGGCCATCGGCGACGATCTCGGGGACGTGCTCGGCTTCGACGACGTCAGCGGCGGCGATTTCGTGCGCTCGAGCAAGCAGATCCTCGACTTGTTGCGCCAACTGGCCGAGGTGATGCCCGAGGCGCGCGATCGTGAATCTGCACGTGCGGCGATACCACTGATCGATCGTGGTCTCGTCGCGCTGTCGCAAGTACCGTTCGAGGCTCCCGATGCCGATTGACAAGTCACACCCTTGGGGCGAGGTCGTGAGTCTGACGACCGACGTGCCCGTCTTTCGCTCGGAAGCGGAACTGTCATTCGTGTTGTCGCCGTCCGGGCCATCGGAGGCACGGATGAGCGGGGGAGACTTCGTGGAGGTGACGGGGGGGACGTCCGCGAACGATCGGGAGGTGCGGCGGTACGTCTCCGATGTGCTCGAGGTGCGTGCAGACGACCTCTCGTGGTGGACAGTCGGAACCGTCGAGGCGCGATCTCGCCGTTGGCGAATGCTCGGCGGATTCGTGGTCGCCAGCAACCTCGGACAACTTGCAGGCGAGCGGTACTCGACTCGGACTCATCCGAACGACGGCAAATTCGAGGTCGTCGACGCATTGGACGGTCTGTCCACTCGGGAGCGCTTGAAGTTGATCCGACGCCTCGCCACCGGAGGCGACATCTCCCATCCTCGGGTGCGACAACGACAGATCGACACCTATCACGCCCCTCGTCCGCTCCATCTGTTCGTCGACGGCCACTATCGCGGTCGACACAGCGTGATGATCACCCTGCACCCCGACGCTCTGGTGGTGTACGTCTGACGGCCCGCGTGGACGTGCCGATCCCCAGCCGACAAAGGTGCAACTTCTAGGCTCTCGCCGTGGGTTTGTACATTCCCGAGTCCTTCACCGAGGCCGAGGCGGCGGTGTTGTCGCGTCATTTCACCAATCTCGAAGGACCAGTCTTTGCGCTCGTCAACTTGCCAGAGGTGGTCAAGGGCGCACTCTTCGCCCGCTACAGCCGTAGCCCCAAGAGCCTGCGTCGTCTGTTCTTGGACGAATTCGCGGACGACGTGGCCTCCGCGGGTCACGACGGCGTCGGCTCCGCGCATACCGCTGACAACGCAGAGCGTCTCTACGACAAGGTCTTCCTCGAATACGGAGACGACTCGGTGGCCCAACTCGGGGGAGTGCACCTGGCTTGTGAACAGGCGTCGAACCTGCTCACCAAGATCCTCGAGTGGGGTCGTTTGGCCTCCTATCTCGAGCAGAGCACCCGCTACATCAACTACGACACGCGGCTCGGGGGTCGCTACCGGTTCTACCGCGACGAAGAGATCCTCGCCAGCCCCTTCGGGACGCGGTACGTCGGCGACATGGACCGAATCTTCGACGTCTACAGCGAACTCGTGGAACAGCTCACGGCACACGTGAGGCAGACGGTGAAGAAGGCGATCAACGACTCGGATTTCGTCTATCGCCAAGCCACCCGGGCCAAGGCACTCGACGCCGTGCGGGGAGTGTTGAGTGCCGCGGCACTCTCCAACGTCGGCATCTATGGCTCCGGTCAGGCGTACGAGGCGATGCTCCTGCGAATGCGCGCTCATCCGTTGCCGGAGGCCCGTGAATACGCGGACCTGATGCTGGTCGAACTGCGCAAGGTGATCCCGAGTTTCCTCAAACGCGTCGACCTGCCCGAGCGGGGCGGACGATGGAGCGCGTACCTGGCGGACAATCACGATCGGACTGCCATGCTCGTGGACGACTTGCTCGGCGCGGAAGAACCGGATCCGGTCCCTGAGGTGCAGTTGGTCGAGTTCGATCCCGACGGCGAGGACAAAGTGGTCGCAGCAATCTGCTTCTCGCACTCGCACCTCTCGGAGCCTCAGATCATGAAGCGCGTCGCCACCATGTCCAACGACGAGAAGGCTTCGTTGCTGGCCGCATACGTGGGCAATCGAGAGAACCGTCGACACAAGCCTGGTCGTGCGTTTGAACGTACCTACTACCGCTTCGACGTGCTCGGCGATTACGGCGCGTTTCGCGACCTGCAACGCCACCGTCTGCTCACCATCGAGTGGCAGCGCCTCTCCGTGGAGCACGGCTACGTGATCCCCGAACTCGTCACCGAGGGGGGTGGGGAGTCGAAGTTCGTCGAAGCGATGGAGCGATCCGCCGCGTTGCACGACCTGCTGCGACCCGAGTACCCGTGGCAAGCCTCGTATGCCGTGTCGATGGCCTATCGGCTGCGCTACGTGATGCAGTTCAACGCGCGCGAGGCGATGCACATGCTCGAGCTGCGAAGTTCGCCCCAGGGCCACCCGTCGTATCGCCGAGTAGCACTCGAGATGCATCGCCTGATCGCCGAGCAAGCCGGTCATCGCGCTCTGGCTGCAGCGATGACCCACATCACCACCACCGCACCGGAGCTGGAACGCCTGGAATCGGAGCGCCGGGCGGAAAACCGTCGCCGGGACGCCTGAAATCCCCGTTTCCATCGTCCGCGGGCTACTATCCTGCCCCGAAACCCCAGCCAAGCACAGGAGTAGCCGTTGTCGGATGAAGAGATGATCGAAGGCGAAGACGTCGAGATGGAGATCGACGCCCCAGAGCTGGACGTCGACGATCTCGAAGACGACTCGATCTCCCTCGAGGTGGACTTCGCGGAAGACGACGAGCTCGTCGCAGAAGTCGACGAGGAGGGCGGCGCTGACTTCGTCGAGGAGACCGACCTCGCCAAGACCGATGCTGCCGCCAAGAAGGGGTCAGACGACGAGGACGACGAAGAGGATCTGCGCACCGAGGACGATGTAGAGGCCGATCTCGACGCGATCCTGCGGGAGAAGTTGACCGCCGCGGAGGAAGTACCCCTCGAGGACGACGAAGAGGGAGTGGTCGTCGACGACAAGACCGATGGCCTCGAGCGTCTACAACCCCGCCGGCCTGACGAGATCCAGTGCGCCCAATGCTTCCTCCTGGTACGAAAGGGCGCGCCGGGTTGCCCGGTCGAGGACGACGCCTGCCCGCTCTTCGTGTCATGAAACTTCCCGACGCGCGCGCCGAAGGGGAGCGTGTTGTCAAGCAGTTGCTCCTCAAATTTCGTCAAGACACCGGGAACGCACGTTGGATCGGACGAATGGCGCTCTCCCCACTGGAACGGCGATTCACGCCGTCGCCAGACACGGGGGTCACCGACACGGAGCCACGCGTGGATGCTCCGCAGGACGCTCGGACGACGGCGTCGACGCCACCAGTGTCGATTCGTTCCTGGAACATCCTTTCGGCCGCCGAATTGGTGGAGTATCTCGCCACGTGCGATGCCGAAGACGCGAGGGCGATTCTCGCCGAGGAACGATCACATCTCGGACGCGCCGCCGTGATCGACGCGGCATCTCGCCGACTCGCCTGATGACACCGTTCGTCGTCGTGCGGGAGGCAGGCTCCGCCGACGAAGATGTGGTCGGCCGACTCGACGAAGCGGCGCGCCTCGAGGCACACAGCCACCGCGGCGCTGATCACCTCCTCGACTCGCTCGGGACGTTCTCCGCCCGGTGGGGCCGGCGCGAGACCGAATTCCTCTTCCACGTCGCAACGGTCAGCGACGAGGTCGTGGGATTCTCCGTGGTTCGCCTGCTCCAACGTCCGATGCTCGATCAGGTCTACGTGGACCAGTCCGCGCGGGGCCTCGGGGTGGGAGCGGCCCTCCTGCGCTCAGCCGTCGACCGTCATGGAGCGAGTCGTTTGGACGCGCTCAGCCTGCCGGGAGACCGTCTGACCAAGAACCTCTATGAACGAGCAGGCCTGAAGGCCAGACTCATCGTCGCGTCCGCACTGTAAGCGGCCTTCGTCAGCGTCCCTGCCACTTCGGCGCGCGCTTCTCGATGAACGCGGTCAAGCCTTCCTTGGTGTCCTCTGATCCGAGGATCGCACCGAACTCCGTGTTCGTCATGTCGATCAACGTGGCGTCATCCTCGTATGCCGCGGCCAGCACGACACGTCGGGAAGCCCACACCGCAAGTGGCGCATTGGCAGCGATTCGGGCAGCGAGTTCTCTGGCAGTGCTCTCCACCTGGTCGGGAGCGACGACACGATTGACCATGCCCAGTTCGTAGGCACGGGAGACGGGGAGGGGATCACCGGTCAAAATCACCTCGAGGGCAACCGCTCGACCGATCGCGCGAGGCAGCCGGAACAGTCCGCCTGCGCCGGCGATCAGGTTGCGCTTCACCTCGGCGAGTCCGAACGAGGAGCGATCGCTGGCGACCACCAAGTCGGCGGACAACACGATCTCGCAACCACCGGCCGTCGCCAATCCGTCGACACCAACGATCAGGGGCTTGCGACGTTCGCGGTAGACGATGCCGCCGAAGCCTCCACGCTTGGTGTTCAACCCCCCGGCGGCACCGCTGTTGATCGCCTTCAAGTCGGCTCCCGCACAGAACACCGGCCGCTCCTGACCCGCAGTGTTGGCGAGCAGGATGCCTACCCACACGCCGTCGTCTGCTTCGAGACGATCGAGGGCCGCCTCCATCGCACTTGCCACGTCCCCGTTGATGGCGTTCCTCGCCTCCGGGCGGTTGAGGGTGATGATGGCGACGTTCCCGTCGCGAAGATAGGTCACTGGTTCGGACATGATCCGAGACTACGGGGCGATCGGTGGAACCCGAAATTCGAATCGGGGGCGCGTCAGCGCGGAGTGGCTTCGGTCACCACAGGCGCGCCGTTCGGCTTGCCCGACTTGCGCGGCTTGCGGGTCACCCTCGGTGCGCGCAGAGGGCGAGGTGCGCTGGCGCCTGGCTCCACGGTGATTCCGAAGGCCGTCGCAACCTGCGGGAGGACCGGCGCCAGCCGCTTGACCGTAGCCAGCAGTTGTTCACCCTGCGCGGAGGGAAGGGACTGCACGGTCACCTGCGAACGAATCGGTGAGAATGCCGCCGCCTCGAGGACCGCAATCCAACGCTCCGACGAATTCTCACTCGTCAGCGACTCGCGTGCGGCCTGCAACAACTTGGCGCCGAGTTCGGCGGGGAAGGGTTGTCCGGCCTTGGGCGGCTCACTCGACAACTTGAGCGCGCGCACCGAGCGACCCACCCCGAGGTTCGCTTCGATGTCCTTTAGCCACAACTGCTGTTCCTCGTCCTGGCGCTTCTTTAATCCGCTCTTCAACGTCGCCGCGAGTTCACGCGTGGTTTCGTCCCGCACCACCATCGGATCCTCGGAAGCAACGACGACGGAACGCAAGTCTCGGAGGTCCAGTTGATCGAGGACGTCGCGCGCCGCTTCGGCGCGATCCAGCCAGTCAGCCACGCGTAGCTTCGGCAACAAGTCCTGAGCCATCGAGATCAGTCCCTCGGCGGGAACGTAAGGCTTGCCTTCCTTCTTCAACTGTTCGTTCTGTGCCTTCACGGCATCGCGCACCGCCTTGATGCCGCCGCTGAGGGCCTTCTCGGCGACGGGTCGCTGCTCGGCGGGCAACGTCTCGAGCACGGCAGTGCGGTGCTGTCGCCCTGGACGCAGCCGCTTCGGGGTCGGACGCTTCGGCAGTTCCGGGGGAGCGGTGAACCGCGGCTTCCTCGGGCCACCCGACCGTGGGCCACTCGACTTCGATTCACCCGACTTCGAAGCACCCGCCTTGCGCGTGGTGCGACGATTTTCACTCTTCGTCGCCAAGCGCTGCGTGACCGGCTCGAAGGTGTTCGACGAAGGGAGCATCTCCAACACGTTTGACTTCTGCTTCTTGTCCCGAGCCTGCACGAGCCCGAGCACCGTGATGCCGTCCAGATCGAACTCGGCCTCCACTTTGAGCACCTCGCCGACGCGATGGGACGACGGGAGAACCCCGGATGCGACGATTCCCTTGGGTGCCTTGGCCCCTGCGGCGCGCCAAGTGAATCCCCCGTCGGGGAGAACACTGGTCAATTCGATGTCGATGCGACGAGACACGGGTCCCCACGGTACCTGCGCATGTGGTGATTCCCCAAGGCGTTGCGCGACCTCGACCGACTATTTTGATCCCCATGCCGATCTACGCGTTGGGCGACCGCGCACCACGGATTCACGAGCGTGCCTATGTTCATCCTGATGCCGTCGTGATCGGCGACGTTCGGATCGGTGCAGACTCCTCGATCTGGCCAGGTGCCGTGCTCCGCGGCGACGACGGGTACATCGAGGTGGGGGAGCGCACGAGCATCCAGGACAACTGCGTCATTCACACGACTCCGGAACATCCCACGCGGGTGGGCAACGACTGCGTGATCGGACACATCGTCCACCTCGAGGCCTGCACGATCGAGGATCGAGCGCAGGTTTCTTCCGGTGCGGTCGTGTTGCACCGTGTCGTCGTGGGAACCGGTGCGATCGTGGCGGCGAATGCGGTAGTGCTCAACGACACGGCCGTGCCACCGGGCGCCCTCGCCGTCGGCACGCCCGCCACGATCAAGGAAGGGCGGGCTCGTTCCGCGGAGATCGATTACGGCGCGGCGGTATACGTACGCAAGGGACGACGTTTCGCCGAAGAGATGAGACGTCTGCCCGATCACACTCGATCGAGCGATTGATTCGACCTACCTGCCGTCGAGGACGGTGAGCAGAGGCGAGCAGTCGAAACCTCCGAGGGTCGGGAGGTACGACGTCACCGCCTCGCGCTTGAATCGATCGATGAGGTTGGGCTGGAAGAACTTCGCGCCGTCACGAATGACGTAGTTGAGGATGAAGAAGCGGTATGCCCACGGCAAGAACCGAATCTCGTCCTCGAGCAGAGGTTTCGTGGTGTGATAAGCGGAGAGGAACGTCTGGAAACGAGGCTCGAGCAGCGTGTGCGGTGAGTAGGTGAACGCGGTCTGGTCACCAGTGCGCGACGACACCCGAGACAGGAAGTAGAAGTCGAGCATCCGCGTGTCGATGCGGAACCAGTCGTAGTCCCAACGCGAGAACAGCGAGAACCGCCCACTCGCCGCGCGCTGGACGGAGAAGTTGCCGAGATTCCAGTCAACGAGGATGGGCATCTTGGGCCAGTGGTCGAAGTCGACCTCCTCCAAGTGCACCAGCAGTTCATGGACACTCCGCCGCACCACGTCGAGCTCTGCCAGCGACAGTTCGAACGTCGCCGGAGCATTCGTCTTGGCTACCGCTTCGTAGAGCGAGACCGCGTCGCTCCGGATGGAATGCGACGGGGGAGGGAGCCGCTTGCCGACTTCCTGACTGACGAGATGGAAATCCGCCATCTCGATGGCGAAGTTGACGATGTCATCCTCGGTCACCACGCCACCCAACATCTCGGCTCGCGGTACGTCGACATAGAAGACGACCCAGCACTCACCGTCGTACCAGCGGAAGGGCCGTCCGTCGCGAGTCAGGACCGTAGCGAGGAAGTTCGCCCAACGGGTGTTGGCGAGCAATGTCGTGCATTCGAACAGTCGGTCGTGATCCTCCGCGAACAAGAAGTACGACCCGTAGTTCGACACCTTCGCCACGACCGACTCGCCAGAGGAGAGGATCAGGCGGAACACACGGTTGGTGGAAACGTGCGCACTCGTTTCCACGACGTCGGCGATCTTTCGGCCGTCGTCGAACTCGACCCACGCTTGGTTCACGGCCTCGAGAGCACGGTCGTAGGCGAGGGCGACCACGGTCAGCGGGCGAGGCGTTCTCTGACGCCTGCAGCGAACATCTGCACGTCCTCGGGGGTCGTGTCCCATGCGGTCATCCAGCGCACGAGATTCGCAGAGACGTCCCAATCCCAGAAGAAGGACCACGCCTGGAGATCGCGTTTCAACTCAGGTTTGAGAGTGGGGAAGAGACTGTTCACGGCAGGAGGCTGGTCGATCCGCAAGGATCCGATGTCGACGAGACGGGAGTGCAAATCACGCGCCATCGCATTTGCGTGACCAGCGAGGTCCAACCACAGGTCGTCCTCGAGGAGCGCAAGGTATTGCGCCGACACGAAGCGCATCTTCGACGGCAGTTGGGTGACTTGTTTGCGAAGATTTAGCGAGTACTCGGCGAACGAACGGTCGAAGAAGACCACGACCTCGCCGAAGAGCAATCCGTTCTTCGTGCCGCCGAACGACAAGGCGTCGATCCCGGCACGCGAGGTCACACTTCGCAGAGCATCGCGTCCACCGCCGATCGCGGCGACGGCATTGGCGATCCTGGCTCCATCCATGTGCACCCGCATGTCCAACTCACGAGCCGCCTCGACGAGCGCCACCACCTCAGTCGGCGAATAGACGGATCCGTACTCGGTGGCCTGCGTGATCGACAGGGTGCAGGCGGGTGCATGATGCTGACTGTTTCGCGTCGCATCGAGGGACCGCACGTCGGCAGGGGAGATCTTGCCGTTCGCATGGGGCAGACCGATCAGCTTCGTACCGACGATGTGCTCGGGCGCACCGGCTTCATCGACGGCGATGTGCGCCACGGCACTGCAGGCCACGGCGCCTCCGGGACGCGCCAGGCACGACAGCGCCAACACGTTGGCTCCCGTACCACCGAACACCGGACGCACGATCACGTCGTGATCGAACAACTCGGACATCGAGCGCTCGAGCAGGTGAGTGTGGTCATCGAGTCCGTAGGGCAGAGCGTGCCCCGAGTTGGCGCGCTCGACCGCCTCGAGGACGAGCGGGTGGGCTCCTGCCAAATTGTCCGATGCAAACTGACGGTCGGGGGCGGGCGACTGCATCACCTGATCAGTATCACCGTGCGGCCAGCCTCTCCCGACCTACTCTTTCGTCATGACGAATCAAAACTCGCAGCAACTCCCGTCGGGGGGTGGCGCCTCACCAGCGCGCCGCCACCAATGCCTCTGGTGCCATCTCCCGGTGGTCCAACCAGAGACCGGACGACGTCGCAAATACTGCTCGCAGGCGTGCCGCCAGTGGGATTGGGTGACCCGCCAACGATCTGCCGAGCTGCGACTGAGCGAGGAAGAACTCGTGATCACGCGGGAGGCCTTGGACACCCTCAAAGACCGGATCTACGTGTTGGCCTGCGCCGTCGAGGACGTCGAAGGCGACCTGGAACCGGGCCTGGACCCGACGCTGCGAGACTTCCGCAAGGCCCTCGAGTGGGTACTGGAAGCAGCGCGCCCCCTGGTTCGGGAGCCATTGTTCACTGGTCTACGCCGATAATCATAGTTATGTAAAGTACGGCACCACAGACAACGGGCAAATTCCTGGTTGGCCTCCGCCCTAGATGGCCCACGCCCTAAATGGCAAAGCGCTGCTGCTCGGCACCGATGTGATGCAGGGCCTGGTCAACGTCGTGTTTGACGCCTGCCAACGGGAGCACATTGAGGACGCCCTGACCCTGACGCATCACGTCGATCAGCTGGTCGCCCTGGCACAGCACCACCGACTGGCCGTTGATCACGATGTGGGCTGCAGAGATGTCACTGTCGACGTGGCGACGCATGTATTCGAACACTTCACGCACGCTCTCCAGCTTGATGCCTGCGTCGAGCAGGTTCTTGATCACCCGCAACTCGAGCAGGTCGCGGTACGTATACACCCGGCGTGACCCGCTGCCGTGGGCGTCACACCCGGACGGACGGACCAGGTTGGTGCGCGCCCAATAGTCCAGCTGGCGATAGGTGATCCCGACGATCTGAGCGGCCGTCTTTCCCCCGAACCCGGGATGCTCCGCTTCCCCCTGCCCCAACGACATGTCGTCAGGCTAAGGGCGCCACGAGCCGCCTGCTACTGCCCGAAATCCTCCGGGCTGATGTTGTTGATGAACTCGCGGAAATCGTCGATGATCTCCTCGGTTTCGCCCCCCTCGGTGACCACTTCCCGCCCCACCTC
>JBJTFU010000150.1:0-5180 GCA_046093585.1 Ilumatobacteraceae bacterium
GACAAGAACCACGCCCGACTCGTCAAAGTGTCACGCGAGGCCTCGATGCAGTCGCGTCGCGTGTGGTTGCCGATCGTGCACGAGATCCGCACGCTCGACTCCGTCGTCGCCCTCGAGGGGTGCGTCGTGGCCGATCCCAACGGGCGATCGTTGTCGAGCGCCGATCGACTCATCGTCGTCGGGCCCGAGGGTGGATTTTCGACCGATGAGCTCGCCTCGGCCACGACGGTGTCGCTCGGCGAATCCATCCTGCGAGCCGAAACTGCTGCCATAGTGGCGGGGGCGCTGATGGTGAACATGGCGAGGGGGTGAGCGATGGCAGGTGAAGATCCAAACGACGAGTCCTATGCGCGTCAATTGGGCGAACGCATGCGTGCCATTCGCCAACAAAAGGGCCTCTCGCTCGCCGAGGTGGAGCAGTCCACCAACCAGGAGTTCAAGGCAAGCGTCATGGGCGCCTACGAACGCGGCGAGCGCATCATCTCGGTGCCGCGCCTCGAGCGACTCGCACGTTTCTACAACGTCACGATCGACCAGATGTTGCCGCGAGACCCGCAGCGCGTGGAGGGAACTCAGCCCGGTGCCGCGCCACAAAAGAAGCTGCGCATCGACGTCGCCAAGTTGTCCACGATGGAGGGCACGCAGTTCACGATGCTGGAGCGGCTGCTGCGCATGATTCAGGTGCAGCGCCAGGACTTCAACGGCAAGGTCATCACCGTGCGGGCCCACGACACGCGCGCGATCGCCGTCATGCTCGACGTGACGGTGGACGAGGTTGGCGACAAACTCGCCGAACTCGACCTGCTCTTCGTCCCGCCGGCGCAATAGGTCGCGCCATGCACGGCGTCTACGTCCACGTGCCGTTCTGTTCGAAGCGGTGCGACTACTGCGCCTTTGCCACGTTCACCGACCGTCACCACCTGACGACGGCATATCTCGATGCGGTTCGCACGCACATCGCCCGTGCGATCGATTCCGGCATGCCGACGGCCACCAGCATCTTCGTTGGTGGCGGAACACCGTCGATGGTGCCGGCGAACGAACTCGCTGGTGTGATTGCCTCGATTCCCGTGACATCCGAGGCGGAAGTAACCGTCGAGTGCAATCCCGACAACGTGACCTCCGAGATGTTGCGCATCTATCGCGACTCGGGTGTCAACCGCATCTCGCTCGGCGTCCAGTCGACCGTGCCACACGTCCTTGCTGCACTCGGTCGCACGCACGACGTCGACAACGTGCGCAGGTCAGTCGAAGCCATCCGCGAAGTCGGCATTCCAACCTTCAACCTCGACGTCATCTACGGCGCAGCCGGCGAGAGCCTCGAGGACTGGATGACGACCCTTGCTGACATCGTTGACCTCGATCCGCCACACGTGTCGGCATATGGCCTCACCGTCGAAGCCGGAACGCCGCTCGCCGACGATCCGTCACGTCACCCCGACGACGACGACCAGGCCGACAAGTATGAGGCGACCGACGACGCGCTCGTCGCGCTCGGACTCGAGAACTACGAGATCTCCAATTGGTCGCGACCCGGGCACGAATGTCAGCACAACAGGCTGTATTGGTTGCAGGGCAACTACCACGCATTCGGTTCCGCCGCGCACGGACACCGAGACGGCCGACGCTGGTGGAACGTGCGCACCCCCGACCGCTACATCGAGATGGTCGCAGCGGGGGACGAGCCAGAATCATCCTCGGAGACCCTGTCGCCCGAGGTTCGCGCATTGGAAGAGTTGCAACTGCTTGTGCGCATGCGGGAAGGAGTCCCACTTGATGCGTTCGGGAAACAGAATGTCGCCGAGCTCGACGGGCTAATCGAGCGTCGTGGCGACCGCTATTTCCTCACGCGCGCAGGTCGCTTGATGGCCAACGAAGTCAGCCTGCGACTGGAGGCGGCTGGGACGGCGGCTGTGCAGTCCCGATAGACTGATCGGGCGCAAAGGGCGCGTAGCTCAGTTGGTTAGAGCGCCACCTTGACATGGTGGAGGTCCCGGGTTCGAGTCCCGTCGTGCCCACAACGTGAAGAACCTCTTGGTGTATCGCTGGCTGTGGATCACCGCACTCATCATTTCGTGCACTGTGGCGTTAGTTGCGCCCGGTCGACCTGCATCCGCAGCGGGATGTCAAGACACAGGTGCGAACTGCGTCCTCGGAGGCGTCGGACCGAAGGGCGGAATCATCTTCTACGACGCCGGCTCGATGCAATGGTGGGGTCGATACCTCGAGGCTGAATCATCAGTTCCTCGAATTCCCAATCTCAAGTGGGGGCCGCCTGAGTCGATCTATGGAACCGATCCGAATCGTGCTGCCCTCCAACGACGGTCGATGGGAATCGGCATGGGGAAGTGGAACACGATCCAGATGCGAAAAGCTGGCTTGTCGATAGCCGATCTCTTTCTTGATGGCGACTGGTACCTTCCGTCGAAAGACGAGCTTGACGCGCTGTACAGGTTCAAGATTCCTTTCACGGGGCCCGCATGGACGTCGTCGGAGTCAGAAGACACGTTCGCCTGGTATCAACTGTTCAAGGACGGCACGCAGTTCACCGACGCCAATGGGATCCTTCCAAAGCTGAAGTCGAACAAGCACTACACGACGAGCGCAGTGCACGTCGGATCAGGATTTGCGGCAGAGCCGATGCGGATCATTCGCATTCGAGCGTTTCCACCGACGACCAGCGAGCCACCACCGGCCGAACTCTTGACCTCCGTCAGGGCAAATACGGAATGTTCGACAAGCGCCCTGACATGCAAAATCGGCGATATCGGGCCAGGTGGCGGCGTCGTGGTCTATGACGCAGGTCGCAATCAGCCCTGGGGTCGTTACTTGGAAATTGCACCAAAGGAGTGCGAGGCAAGCGGACTGAGTTTCGTCCTCGGTCATGTAGCCGACCTTGGGCCCGGAAACGTTGCCTACACAACCCGTATCGGGTCGGGAAGGATGAATACCGAATTCCTCTGGGGTAGGCGCACGTCGACTTACTCGGCGGCAGCGTATGCGAAGAGAACGTGCAATGGGTTCTCCGACTGGTTTCTGCCGTCGAAGGACGAACTCAACGAGGCTTTCCGCGTCTTGTCTCATTCGCGGAAGGGGGTGAACCTCACGCCTCTCGGTCAATTTGCGCGCGGGTACTACTGGACGTCGAGCAACTACAACGGCTCGACGGCATGGACGCAGTACTTCGCCGACGGACAACAGTTCGACCGAGTGCAGACGTTATCGCGAAACAAGAAGCCGCCAATGAATCCCTTCTACGTTCGACCGATGCGGGCATTCAAGGAAGGAATGCCGTATTCATCGTTCCAAACAAACTTTAGTTTTTCTGCGAAATCAAAAGTTACGTCCGGAAAGCGATTCGTCGAGATTTCGGGTACGACATCTCAATATTCTCCGGGAGAAGAGATTGACATTGAGGTGTACTGGGGGTCGAAAATTGTCAGAGGCTTCACCGCGGTGCGAGACGATGGAACCTTTGGTCTCTTATTGCCAGTGAATTCTGATCGGCAAACCTACATCGTGTTGATTGAGATGGCTTACGACATCGACTTGAGGACTTTCTTTCAGTGATCCTCTTGGTCACGAATGTCGGTCGACGACCTGACGTGACTCGCGCGCAGCTCCCCTGAAGATTCCTTTGCTCATCAGTGACAGTTCGCTCTTGCGACGCGCGTCGTAGATGGTCGCCCGGTCGGCGTGGATCGCGGGGTCGTCCGGTTCGGCCCAACCTGCAAAGTCGGCCAGGTGGCAGGCGAGACGAAGGTCCCCGGCAGTCATCAACTCGAGTGCTCGCTGCATCAGGACGTGTGCTCCGCCCGCGAGGTGGGCAATCTCGTGGCCGAGCACCACGTCGGGGGCTGGCTTGAGTCGTGACGGTGCACCGTCCCACCAGCCGCCATACAGGCGCCAGATGTTGCGCACGACGAACTCGGGTTCGTCATAAAGCGGGCGCATGAAGGGTTTCGCGAGCACCGAATCGGGGACCTTGACCGTGTGGATGATGGTGTCGAGGGTTTCTCCGGCGTTCATCATCTCGATGACCTGGGCCACGACGGACTCGAGAGACGAAGCAATCGTGTCGAGGACGTTTGCGATTCGCGCCTTCCCTTCGATCGGAAGACCGTGTGCGGGAACGAGCAGTTCTGGTCCTTGGTCGATCATGCGACGCAGTGCCTGGGCCCATTCGAGTGCATATCGCTGGACCTTCTGCGGGTTTCCGGCGTTCGGGTAGTTCCAGATCACGAAGTCGCCGGCAAACAACCACTTCTTGTCGGGGATCCACCCCCACAGGTGGTCGTCGGTCTCTCCGCGGGCGTGGTGCATCTCGACACGGGTGTCACCGATCGTGAGATCGAGCGTGTCGCGGAAGGTCCGCTCGGCGCGCAGGGTCCCTGTGGGGAGGAAACGCTGGAGGTTCTCGCCGACGTTCAGTCCCATTTCGGACTTCGTGCCACCGAATTGGCGCTGGTTGATGCGAATGTTCCAGCCGTTCGTTGTGGCGTAACGGTCGATGCGCACGTTCACGTTTTCGTGGCCGACGACGGTCGCCGGCCCGTGGCCTCGGTTCGAGGCGTCCTCGGCGAACGCGAAGCTGCCGCCGATGTGGTCGACGTGACCGTGGGTGTAGACGAGGTGTGAGACTCGCTCCGTGCTCCAGGAGCGCAGGGACTTGACGACGTCGCGGCCACTGCCGGCACCGGAGGTGTCGAAGCACACGAGTCCTTCGCCCGAATTCCACACCGCGCAGTGGCTGAAGCTCTCGATGACGGCGAGGCCGTCGGCGAGTTCGCTCAGTTCGTTGGTGACACGGTTGAGGGCCTGGTCGACGACGCCGGAGTCGAGGACCTTGGTGGATAGCTCGAGTGGGTGCACGAGGCGACCCTAGTTCCTGTGTGCAGGCTCCTTGGGTAGGCCAAGAACGCGTTCACCGAGGATGTTGCGCATCACGTTCGACGTGCCGCCCATGATCGTGTACGCCGGGGCGTAGGCGAGACCTTGCGTGACGTCGTTCCATAGCGTCGCTTCGGCGCCGAGGGTGCGCGACACGAATTGTGCGACCTTCCACTCGAGTTCGGTGCAGAAGCACTTGGTTGCGGCCGAGAACCCTGCAGGTGCCTGGCGCAACACCTCACGAATGACGAGGATGCGACCGATCCGGTACTTCTCCTCGAGGCGCGCGA
>JBJTFU010000151.1:0-4126 GCA_046093585.1 Ilumatobacteraceae bacterium
TGGTCGGCGCCGGTGATCCACTCGCTGCCGATCGCAATGCGCGGGTCGAGCAAGTAACGGATTCCGGACGAGTTCTTCGTGCCGAGGGCACCCGGACCGATGTAACCCTTCGTCAACGCGGGGTGCTTGGCGAAGTCGGCTTCTTCGAACGGTTGCACTTCGGCGGGTGAGACCTGGGCTTCGAGGCGCTTCATGTCCACCTCGCGATCGCCGGGCACGCCGACGGCGAGTGGCGCGTTGCGTCCGTCGGGGTGGCGCAGCATCACGACGACGTTCTTCAGCGTGTCGGATGCCTGCCACTCTCCGCTCGAGCGTTTGAGGTCGTCACGCGCATTGAACAAGTCGACGAGTGTCTGGATGGTCGGCGTATTCGGAGTGTCGACGACTCGCCGCGCCGGAGTGGAGGAGTAGTCGATGGGTGCAGCAGCACCGACGCGCACCGCTTCGGTGTTCGCCGAGTACCGGCAACTCGCGCATCGAACGAACGTGTCCTCGCCGATGTCACACGGAAAGAGGAACTCCTCCGAGGCGGATCCACCCATGGCACCCGACATCGCCGACACGATGACGTACGGCAGCCCGAGGCGATCGAAGATCCGCACGTACGCGTCTCGGTGTGCGTCGTAGGAGCGTTGCAAACCCTCGTCGTCGATGTCGAACGAGTAGGAATCTTTCATCGAGAACTCACGACCACGGAGCAAACCACCTCGGGGTCGAGCTTCGTCACGGAATTTTTCCTGAATTTGGTACAACCAAACCGGAAGGTCCTTGTAACTCGAGTAGAGATCCTTCACGAGCAGCGTGAACATCTCCTCGTGTGTGGGGCCGAGGAGGTAGTCCACCTTGCGGCGATCTTGCAGACGGAACAGGTTGTCGCCGTAATCCGTCCAGCGGCCGGTCGCCTCGTAGGGCTCGCGGGGGAGCATGGCGGGGAAGTGCACTTCTTGGGCGCCGATCGCGTCCATCTCCTCGCGGATCACCCGCGCCACGTTCTGATACACCCGCCAGCCGAGGGGCAGCCAGGTGTAGCCACCCGGCGCGGCCCTGCGGATGTAACCCGCTCGCACCAGCAGGCGATGGCTGGGAACTTCAGCATCGACGGGGTTGTCCCTGAGGGTGCGCACGAACAACTGGGACAGCCTCTGGACCACACGTGAACCTTAGTTTGCGCGGTTAGAATTGGGTCGTCCTTTGTAGTTCGTCGAACTGGAGGCGTGGGTTTCGACCCACGCCTTTTGTTCTCTAGGGGGTCACCTCGGTGGCCCGATGGGAGGTGAGTGATGGTCAGGAGTACGGCAAGCCCGGTGCTCGACGCCGTCCATCAGCTGGTTGCCCCCATCGTCAACGACCTCGGGCTTGATCTGTACGACCTGGAGTTCGCCGGTGGCACCCTGCGTGTCGTCGTCGACACGCCCGCGGGTGGGCCCGCCGGGGTCAGTCTCGACACGATCGCGTTGATCACCCGGCTCGTCTCCCGCGAACTCGACCACCAAGACCCCGTTCCCGGTCGCTACACCCTCGAGGTGTCGAGCCCGGGTCTTGAGCGCACCCTGCGCGAGCCACGTCACTACCAGCGTGAGGTGGGCAAGGACGTCTCGGTGAAGACGACCGAAGCGATCGACGGAGTGCGTCGATTCCAGGGCGTGCTGGTCGCGGCCACCGACGACGCCGTCACCGTGCGCGACGCGGACGGGCGCGAGACGACCATTCCGTATCACCGGATCGAAAAGACGAAGACGATTTTTTCATGGGGCGCGGCACCGAAGCCGGGCTCGAAGAAGTAGGAGGTAGGCGATGAGCAATCTCGACATGACGGAAGCGATCAGGATGTTGGCCGCGGACCGCGGCCTCTCGGTCGACTCGCTGCTCCAGGTACTGGTGGAGGCCCTCGCCACCGCCTACAAGAAGCGTCCTGGTGCTGCCGAAGAAGTGATCGTCGGCATCAACCCGGAGAACATGGACATCACGTTCACTGCGTACGACGTCGACGACGACGGCAACTGGATCAACGAGCGCGACGACACGCCGAAGAAGGACGAACTCGGTCGTATCGCCGCCACCACCTTCCGTCAGGTGATGAGCCAGCGCATCCGCGAAGTGGAGCGCGACCGCAAGTTCGAGGAGTACGCCAACCGCGAAGGCGACATCGTCTCGGGCATCGTGCAGAAGACCGACACCAAGTACACGCTGCTCGACCTCGGTCGAGTGGAAGCGCTTTTGCCGCAGGCGGAGCAGGTGCAGGGCGAGGTTCGCGAACCGAACGCGCGCCTCAAGGCCTACATCGTGGAAGTGCGCAAGACGCCGAAGGGTCCGCAGATCGTCGTCAGCCGCACGCACCCGGGTCTGATCAAGCGTCTGTTCGAACTCGAAGTGCCCGAGATCGCCGACGGAATCGTCGAGATCAAGGCCTGCTCACGCGAGCCCGGTCAGCGCACCAAGATCGCGGTCTGGTCCAACGACAACAACGTCGACCCGGTGGGCGCCTGCGTGGGTGCCCGCGGTGGTCGCGTACGCATGGTCGTCACCGAACTCCGTGGGGAGAAGGTCGACATCATCCCGTACTCGGAGGATCTGCGCGACTTCATCGCCAAGGCGATGTCGCCGGCGAAGGTCACCGACGTGCGCATCAGCCCGGACGGCACCCAGGCCGACGTGATCGTGCCCGACTTCCAGTTGTCCCTCGCGATCGGCAAGATGGGCGTCAACGCCAACCTCGCCGCACGCCTCACTGGTGTGCGTCTCGACGTGAAGAGCGAGACGCAGGCTTCGGAGGAGTCGTCGGGCTACGTCAGTCAGTCGGCCGAAGAGACGACCGAGTCGTACGCCGAAGGTGAGTGGCGTACCAATCCAGAGACGGGCGCCATGGAGTGGCATGCCGCCGACGGGTCAGTGGTGAGCCAAGAGCAGTGGGCCGCCAGCGAACAGAACCCAGCACAGAGCACGGAGTAACACCAACACTTGGCCAAGATTTTTCGCGTTCATGAGCTCGCCAACGAGCTCGGCATGACCAATCAGGAAATGCTCGACCTCTGTGGCAAGTTGGGCATCGCCGTCAAGACACAGTCGTCGACGGTCATCGAAGCGCACGCCGACCGAGTGCGCCTTCGCGCCGAGCGCGACGGCCTGATTCGTGACGTGCAGCCCGAAGAGCCGAAGCCGGTGAAGAAGGCGGCGAAGAAAGCGGCCCCCAAGAAGGCCGTGTCGAAGGCAGAAGGCGACGACGCCGAGAAGCCCGCGAAGAAGGCTGCGAAGAAGGCGCCCGCGAAGAAAGCAGCGAAGAGTGCCGCTGCAACCGAGCCGATCGAAGACGCGACGCCGACGGCCGTCGAGCCAGTGGCGACTCCCGTTGCGCAAGAACCAGAGATGCCGAAGGCCGACAAGCCGGCGGCGGTGATCTCGTCTGCGCGTCCGGTGACGAGTACGCCGCCACCCGCTGCGCCGCGACCCACGGTTGCACCCACGCCACCCTCCACTCCTGCGACTCCGCCGCAACAGCAGCGCCCGCCGCAGGCTCCGCCACCGCAGCAGCGCCCACCGCAGGCGCCGCCGCGTCTGGCCCCGAGTGGTCGTCCGAGTCCGCCTCCGCCCGGCAACGGTCGTCCGAGTCCGCCACCGCCCGGTGGTTTCCGTCGCCCGGGAGGCGCTCCGCCGCCGCGCACGGGTGGCCCCGGTCGTCCCGGTAGCCCACGTCCCACTGGTGGGACTGGCGCGCGCATGGGTCGTTTGCCTGCCAACACGATCGGTCGCGGTCCAGTCGGTACTGGCGGCCCTGGTCGTCCTGCCGGCCCACGTCCCGCGGGTGGCCCTGGTCGCCCCGGCGCACCAGGCCGTCCGTTCGGTGGTCCCGGTGGTCCCGGTCGCGGCCCTGGCCGTGGCCCGGGTGCAGGTCCTGGTGGTCCCGGTCGCCCCGGTGGCGGAGGTCGCCCCGGTGGTCAACGCCGTGGACCGAAGAAGAAGTCGCGTGCACGGAGGCGTCAGGAGCTCGACGAGCTCCAACCAATCACGCCGACGTCCTACACGCCGAGCTCTGCGCCTGTTCCGGAAGGCATCATCGTCATCGAGCGCGGCAGCTCCGCACAGGAGTTCGCTCCGAAACTGAATCGCACTGCGGCCGACGTGGTGCGAT
>JBJTFU010000152.1:0-2573 GCA_046093585.1 Ilumatobacteraceae bacterium
CTCGCCGGGACCCGGCGCATCACGGCTCTCGCGCTGATCGGCGACTAGCGCAACACCAACTGCACTATCGCCGCCCCCAGAATGGCGGCGAAGAGCAACCCGACGGTGAGCGTGGTGGCGGGACGCATGGTGACAGGTTAGGAGTTGGCGCCCGGATCGGTCTTGCGGGACAGACGAACGTTGGCAGTCACGCCACCTGCAGTCGTCGGGGCCAAGACGACTCCCATTCCCACCGAGGCGTCCAGTTCGGCCGCGGCGGATGTCCTGTCCTTGCAGATCGACAGCATGCCGTATGAGTCGACGACGAGACCGAGTCCTCCCCCGATCTCGCCGAATGCACCGACGATGGGCGCGGCGCGAACGATCGACTGCGCGGGATCGTCACCCACGATCGTCAGCTGCACCGGCGTCCCGAGTTGCTCGACGTCTTGCGGCCCAACGTTCAACTGACAATTCCCGTAGTGGTCGATCCACGTCACTTCGCAGTGCACTTCATCACCTTCGATGCGATGCAGCGGCACGAGCCCAGGCATCAACGACACGGGGTCGATCTCGGTGCCGAGTTCCGTGAGCGGCACTCCGTTGCACAAGTGCGCAGCAGCGGGGGCAAAGACGTCCCGTCCCGCGAACGTCGCGCCTGGTGCAGCGAGTTGGAAGTCGGGGTTGTTCAACTCGAACGCCCGCAAGGCCCCGCCCGCCAGCGCCACCCCCGAAGCCAGCAGACCGTTGTCGGGGCCGATGAACACTCCACCGGGCACCTCGATGGCGACACCCTTGCGACTGGTGCCCACGCCGGGATCGACGACTGCCAACACCACTCCAGCAGGCAGATATGGCACCGACCGCGCGATCGTCAACGAACCAGCGCGCACGTCGAAGGCAGGAATCTCGTGCGTGATGTCGATGACACGCACGTGCGCGGCGATGTCGGCGATGACACCCTTCACGACGCCGACGAACTCGTCGCGTGTCCCGTAGTCGGAGAAGAAGGAAACGGTGTCGAGCGTCATGAGGCGAGTCGGAGAAAACGAATGGGCCGGTGCCAACCCCCCGACGGCACCGGCCCAAACGGCGCACTCTTGCGAGCGCGGCTCCCGGAGAGGGTATTACCCCTTCCGGAGTGCGTGAACTGTGGCATACCTTAGCGACCTACTGGCCCATCTCCCGACTGCGTTTCACCGCAGATCGGACGGTTTCTTCCAGTGCGTTTCGCAATCCCGCCGACTCGAGCGTGTCGATCGCCGCCGCTGTCACGCCGTTCGGCGAGGTCACCTTGCGACGGAGTTCGGCTGGGTCCTCCCCGGTCTGCTGGAGCAACCGTCCACTACCTACCAGTAACTGGCGAACCAGTGCGTCGGCGACCTCGTGCGACAACCCTTCTTTCACCCCTGCGGCGATCAGCGCCTCGGCCACGAGGAACAGATACGCCGGGCCCGATCCAGAGACGGCCGTGACCGCGTCCATCAGTCGTTCCTCGACTCGCACCACGGTGCCCACTGCGCCGAGGATCGACTCCGCCCACTGCACGTCTTGTTCCGTGCATCGCGTCGAGCCGCACACTGCAGAAACGCCCTCCCCGACGAGCGCGGGCGTGTTCGGCATGCTGCGCACCACGGCACAGTTCGCCCCGGCGGATTCCTGCAACGTCTCCACCGCGACTCCGGCCGCGATGGACAGTGCCCGTCGCGCGCCGACGGCCGACAACTGCGCGCACACGTCCGCGGCCGCACCTGGTTTCACCGCGATGACCGCGTTTTCGGTGACGCCAAGTTCTCCGACTACCGATACTCCGGGGAACATCTCTGCGAGCAACTGTCGCCGCTCGGGTGAATGTTCGACGATCGTTACCTCGTCTGCGCGCCACCCCGCCTTGAGCAGCCCGGCAACGATCGCCGAACCCATGTTGCCGCCACCGACGAAGGTGACTGATCGGTCGACGGTGGACACGCCGTCAGGCTACCGACGCGCGTCAGTCGGCGAATCTGCTGGCGAACCCGATCCGCAACAGCGAGGGGAAGTGCCGCTCCACGGTCGCAAACATCGTGCCGACGATGCGATCCAGCTCGCCCTCGTTCAACGCGTGATTCGGGATCTCACCACGGAGATACACGGCATCCTCCGCACCGATCGAGAAGTGGGCCCCGACGAGTGAGTCGTTGCGGCGCAACAACACGTCGAACAACTGGTCGGCGTTCTCCTCCGGAGCCGGCATCACGTAGGTCTCGAAGCGCAACGTGCGCTGACCGAGCGTGAACCACAAGGTGGTGAACTCCTTCTCCTCCCCGTGCATCCGCACGTACCAACGGATCTCGTCACCCTCGCCGCGATCGACCGCCACGATCGCCGAGTTGTTCGCCCGCTGATGTTCGAACCAGTCGTCGATCGATCTGCGCAACTGGTCCAAGGCACCGGGTTCGAAGATCTCACTCACACCGGAATCCGATCAGGCACAGGCGACGAGATCGCGTACCTGCAGCGCACCGTAGGCGGACCGTGCCTTGCGTGCCGCAGCAGCCCACGAGTACGACTTCGCCCGCTCGGCCGCCGCCGTACCCATCTGGATCGCGAGTAGG
>JBJTFU010000153.1:0-4458 GCA_046093585.1 Ilumatobacteraceae bacterium
CACGCTGCTCGTGGATCTCGGCAAGAGCGTCACCGCAGACGGATCGCTGAGTGCGATCCATGCACTTGGCGTCGTCTTTGTCGTCGTTGGTTTCGCGTTCAAAGTTTCAGCCGTTCCCTTCCACACGTGGGCACCAGACACTTATGAGGGTGCACCGACCCCGATCACCGGGTTCCTCTCGGTTGCGTCGAAGGCGGCCGGATTCGTCGGACTCGTCACCATGCTCTATGTCGCCTTCCCTGACGCAAGTGGCGTATGGCAGCCGTTCATGTGGGTGCTGTCGGCGCTGACGATGACGATTGGCAACGTCGTCGCGCTGCGTCAGACCAACATCGTGCGCATGATCGCGTATTCATCCATCAGCCAGGGTGGGTTCGTCCTGATGCCGCTCGCAGTTGCCGGCATGGAGGGGGTCTCTGACGTGGCCCTTCGCTCGGTCGTCGTCTATCTGATCGTCTACGCAGCGACCAACCTTGGAATGTTCGGTGTGATCATCGCGGTTTCACGCAAGACGCGAAGCGGTGAGATCGAAAGCTTTGGTGGATTGTTTTCCTATGCTCCAGCTCTCGGCGTGCTCGCCACCATCTTCCTTGCGTCGCTTGCGGGAATCCCACCACTTGGCGGTTGGATCGCCAAGTTCGGCGCATTCCAGGCATTGCTCACCTCGGGTAGTGGTTGGGGCTACGCGCTCGCCGTCATTGGTGCGGTGAATTCGGTGATCGCGTTTGGCTATTACGGAGTCGTGATGCGCGAAATCTGGATGAAGCCCGCGCCGTACGGTGACACGTCGCCAGTTCGTACGCCAGCATCGATTGGCTTGGCACTCGGCATCAGCACCATCGCGACCCTCGTTCTCGGTGTTCTGCCCGGTGTGGCGATGTACTTTGGCGATATGGCTCGTCTCGCCGGTGCTTTCGGCGGCTGACGACGTCCACGCCGCGATTCTCGCGGCAGGCGGGTCGATTCCGTTCGCAAGGTTCATGGAGCTCGCGCTCTACGGACCAAGTGGCTTCTATCCGACCCACGGCTTTGCTGGGCGTCGCGGAGACTTCCTCACCTCCCCCGAAGTAGGACCACTTTTTGGTGTCGTCATTTCGCGATATCTGGATTCTGTCTGGACGTCGCTTGGTCGACCTGACCGATTCGACGTCGTTGAGGCTGGTGCGGGCCCCGGCACCCTTGCGAGAGCAGTCCTCGCTTCAGGGGCGGAGTGTCTCGCTGCGATCAACTATGTCGCAGTCGAAACGTCAGCAACCCAGCGTGAACGACATCCAGATGGCGTCACGAGTAGTGCGGAGATGCCGAAAGGTCCGATTACGGGGGTGGTGCTGGCGAACGAGCTGCTCGACAATGTTCCATTTCGGCTGATGGTCTTCGATGGCACATGGCGTGAGTCATTCGTTGCGAACACTCCGAGCGGCTTGGTCGAAGAACTTTGCGCGGTAGATACCCAACCAGGAGTATTGCCTGACGGCGCACCGCATGGCTCCCGTGCACCACTTCAAGAGTCGGCGCGAGAGTGGGTGCATGATGCCTTGGCGTCGATTGCCAAGGGCCGGTTGCTCGTGATTGATTACGGAAGGCGGTCGACGGCAGAAATCATCAGGCTCGGATGGCGCGAGTGGTTGCGAACCTATGCGCAACACGGCCGTGGGGCGCACTATCTCAAGGACGTCGGACTACAGGACATCACCTGTGACGTGATGTTCGACCAGGTCTTTGCGGGAATCGACGGGACTTTCCGGACGCAAGCTGACTTCCTCGTGGAGTGTGGGATCGACTCTCTCGTGACAGAGGGCCGTGAATACTGGGAGTCACATGCGTCACGACCCGACGTGATGGCCATGACGATGCGTAGCCGTGTGAGTGAGTCAGAAGCACTGCTGGATCCGGCTGGACTCGGCGGCTTCACCGTCGCGGAGGTTGTGGTCTCCTAGCGGCGGTCAGGAAGGCTCGTGAGCCACGCCGCGACGACGACGACACCCATTCCCAGAACAGAGAGCCAGACGAGGGGTTCGTTGTTCAGTCCGACTCCAAGGATTGTGCCAACGACGGGTGTGAAGTAAGTGGGAATCATGCTGCGAGCAATTCCTGTTCTTTTCAGAAGCACGGAAAAGAGCGTGAAGGCGTATCCCGTTCCCAGAGCACCGAGCGCGACGAGCGCCATGAGCGACGACCACGCAAAGTTCGACTGTGCGATTCCGTAGAACCCGTAGGGGAGGCTGAGGACGCACGCGACGAGCTCCACGTGCAGCATGAGTGAAGCGGGGCTGTACTTGGCTTGCAGGGGTCTCGCGAGATTCGTCGAGACCGCATATGAGACGAGCGCGAGGAGCAGGAATCCGATCCCTTGTGGGCTTGCAGCATCACCGCTGTCGATGGACGGTAGGGCGATCAACAGGATTCCTGTGAATCCCACGACGATGGCCAGCACACGACGACTACTCGGCATCGTCGACGTCCAGATTGCCGTCACAACCGCCACGACCACGGGTAAGGCGCCGTTCATCATTCCCGCGATGCTGCTCGACACCGTCTGTTCGGCAAGTGGATAGAGGAGGAAGGGGAAAGCCATCCACGTGCCACCGAGGACCAACAACACCGGATAGTCGGATCGATCGATTCGTTGGCGCGCGCTTGGAAGGGCGATGAGAGCTATCGCTCCAAATGCCGTTCGGCCAAAGGGCACGACGGCAACGTGGAAGTGGTCGATTGCGATGTCGATGAGGATGAAGGACGAACCCCAGGTGAGCGCCATCCCGATCGAGAGCAGCCAGTCGAGGCCGGCGAAACGGACATGCGTCTCTGATGGGGCTGGGGAGGACGACATCGGCGCTGGCTAGTCTCGCAGGTGGGTCCACGGTAAGGAAACGTTTGGAGGACACGATGACTGAGGGTCAGCACGCGATTGATGCGCTGTCATTCGAGCAGCGAAAATTTCCCCCGCCAGCATCCTTCGTTTCTGCGGCCAACGCCGGAGACGACGCGTTGTACCGGGCGGCGGAAGCAGATCATGAGGGCTTTTGGGCGACACAAGCGCTGGAAAACGTCACGTGGAACACCCCGTTCACGAAGGTATGCGAGTGGGACCTTCCGTTCAGCGAATGGTTCATCGGTGGCACCCTCAACGTCTCGTACAACTGTCTCGATCGTCATGTTGAGGCGGGTCGAGGGGAGAAGGTCGCCGTCCACTGGGAGGGAGAGCCCGGTGACACGCGGACGGTGACGTACGCGCAACTCTTGGATGAAGTACAACGATTCGCAAACGTGCTCAAGTCCCTCGGTGTCGACCGTGGTGATCGTGTCAACATCTACCTCCCGATGATCCCGGAGGCAGCCGTGGCGATGCTTGCCTGCTCACGTATCGGTGCCGCTCACAGCGTGGTCTTCGGAGGTTTTTCCGCTCAAGCGCTCGCCGATCGCATCAACGATGCCGAGGCAAAGGTGCTCGTCACTGCCGACGGTGGGTGGCGTCGTGGCGAAGTATTTCCATTGAAGACCCAGGCAGATGAGGCATTGCGCTCGACGCCTTCAATTGAGAAGGTCGTCGTGGTCCGCCGTGGGAACAATCTGGTCGAGATGCAGGCTGGCCGAGACCACTGGTATCACGACGAGATGGCAAAAGCCGATCCGGTGTGTCCAGCTGAGCCGATGGACGCAGAGCAGTTGCTCTTCCTGCTGTACACCTCGGGAACGACGGGCAAGCCCAAGGGCATCATGCACACGACCGGCGGATATCTCACGCACGTCACCTACACGTTCAAATACGTCATGGATCACAAGCCTGAGACTGACGTCTATTGGTGCACGGCCGACGTTGGTTGGGTGACAGGCCACAGCTACATCGTCTATGGGCCGCTCGCCAACGGAGCAACCCAGGTGATGTACGAGGGTGTGCCGAATTTTCCGGCCAACGACCGCGTGTGGTCGATCATTGAAAAGTATGGAGTGACGATCTTCTACACCGCACCGACGGCGATACGTACCTACATGAAGTGGGGGATCGAAGAGCCAGCGAAGCACGATCTCACGAGCTTGCGACTCATCGGTAGCGTCGGCGAACCGATCAACCCCGAAGCGTGGATGTGGTATCACGAGCACATCGGTGGAGGCAGATGTCCCATCATCGACACGTGGTGGCAGACCGAGACAGGTGGAATCATGATTTCGCCACTTCCGGGCGTGACGGTGACAAAGCCCGGATCGGCGGTTGGTCCAATTCCGGGGGTCGCTGCCGAACTCGTCGACGAGGGTGGCAATCGTGTGGAACGTGGCGGCGGTTATCTCACCTTGACCAAGCCGTGGCCAGGAATGTTGCGCGGCGTCTGGGGAGATCAGAAGCGTTACCGCGAAACCTATTGGAGTCGTTTCCCTGGTCGTTACTTCGCAGGTGACGGCGCAAAGTTGGACGACGACGGCTATCTCTGGTTGCTCGGTCGAGTGGACGACGTGATGAAC
>JBJTFU010000154.1:0-3458 GCA_046093585.1 Ilumatobacteraceae bacterium
CGGTGAGCGTGTCGTTGGCGTTCGGATGGATCATGTCGTAGAGATCGGCAACTTTGCGCTCAGGATCGCCGATCATCGGGAAATTCACGGGCGTTCCCTGAGTTTCGCCGATGTCGTCTTCCCACTTTTCGTGCGACTCGACCGAGTCGACCGAGAGGCCGATCACTTTGACGTTCCGCTTTTCGAATTCAGGCTTGATCCGGGCGACGTAGCCGAGTTCAGTTGTGCAAACTGGGGTGAAGTCCTTGGGGTGGCTGAAGAGCACGCCCCACGATTCGCCGAGCCAGTCATGAAATTTGACTTCACCTTGCGTGGTGGGAGCGATGAAGTCTGGTGCGATGTCGCCGAGACGGATGGCCATGGAAGTGCTCCTTGATTGGATCGATGGTGAGTGGACGATGACCCTATCTAAATCCGACTAAAAAGGTCAACTTTTGTTCAATTGGATCCTGAAGTACTGCGCAAACTGCGCGTAGTACTCCTCATCGTCGAGACTTGCGCCGAGAGCCACCCACTGCTCGTCGCTCATCGACGTGCGTCCTGCGGTGATCGTGTCACCACCCCAGGAACATGCGTAACGCAACCGCGGATCAGCGGTGACGATCGCGTGGTGGATCACCTCGGCGACCTCTTCCGCCGGGCTCGCGTGACTCGCGCCCACTTCGTAGAACCGGAACATCCGGCGGTAGTGCGAGTCGTATTCGCCGGACAGGTTCGGCGCGTCGACGTTCTTGCCGAAGATCGACGAGCGGGTGATCCCAGGCTCGACGATCGCCACGCGAATCCCGAAAGGCGCCACCTCATGCGCGAGCTGTTCGCTCAACCCCTCGAAGGCCCACTTCGAGGTGACGTACGGCGCCTGGGCGATGGCTGCGAGTCTCCCGACGATCGAGGTGACGTTGATGATCGTGCCGCTGCGGCGTTCGCGCATCGTGGGGAGCACGCGCTTGATGCAGCGCAACGAACCGAGCACGTTCACGTTGAACGCGTCGAGATACTGCTCGAGCGAGGCTTCCTCCACCACGCCGTTGCCGCCGATTCCTGCGTTGTTCACGAGGACGTCGACGTGTCCGGCAAGACGATGGATCTCGTCGAACGCCGGGTTCACCGAACGTTCGTCGGCAACGTCCATCTCCACCAACTCCACGCTGGTGGCATTCTTCGCTGCGTGGGCGAGCAACTTGTCGGCCTTGGCGACGCTGCGCACGGTGGCGAACGTCCTCCATCCCGTGCTCGCCAGATGAACGGCGGTGGCCCGACCGATGCCCGTGTTGGCCCCCGTCACGACCGCAACCGGACGAGAGTTCGAGTTCATACGTCCGAGGCTATGTCGTCGCCGACTGTCCCTCCAGAGGCACGCGGGGTTAGTCTCCGCCCATGAACCACTCGTTGCCAAGAACGCTCGGTGCACTGCGCCAATCCGGTTGGCAGTCGGTGCCGGTGAAGGAAGAAATCCGCCGTAATGCGGTGAAGCGCATCGCTGCAGGTGAGCCGCTGTTCGAAGGAGTGCTCGGCTACGAGGACACCGTGATGCCCCAACTCGAGAACTCGCTGTTGGCAGGTCACGACGTGATCTTCCTCGGCGAGCGTGGTCAGGCAAAGACGCGGATGATTCGCTCGCTCACCGGTTTGCTCGACGAGTGGATGCCGATCGTCGAAGGCAGTGAGATCAACGACGATCCGTACCATCCGGTGTCGGCGATGGCCAAGCGACTCGTGGCCGAGAAGGGCGACGACACGCCGATTGACTGGGTGCATCGCGACGATCGCTACGGCGAGAAGTTGGCCACGCCGGACACTTCGATCGCGGACCTGATCGGCGAAGTCGACCCGATCCGTGTCGCGGAGGGTCGCTACTTGAGTGACGAGTTGACGATCCATTTCGGGCTCGTTCCCCGGACCAATCGGGGAATCTTCGCAATCAACGAATTGCCCGATTTGGCCGAGCGCATCCAGGTGGGTCTGCTCAACGTGCTCGAAGAACGTGACGTCCAGATCCGCGGCCACAAGATTCGACTACCGCTCGACGTGATGCTGGTGGCTTCGGCGAACCCCGAGGACTACACGAATCGCGGTCGGTTGATCACGCCACTCAAGGATCGCTTCGGGAGCCAGATCCGCACGCATTACCCGCTCGAGGCGGACACCGAGATCGAGATCGTTCGCCGCGAGGCCCGCGATTCGAACATCGACGGTGTCACCGTGCACTGGCCGGAGTTCATGGAGCGGATCGTGGCGACGGTGAGCCAAGTGGCGCGCGCCAGCTCTCACATCAACCAACGCAGCGGAGTCAGCGTTCGTCTGTCGGTGAGCAACCACGAGATCCTGGCGGCGAACGCGGTCCGTCGCGCATTGCGGGTGGGTGAGACGATCGTCGCGCCGCGCGTCAGCGATCTCGGATCGCTCGCCGCATCGATGTCGGGCAAGGTCGAGGTGGAATCGATGGAGGACGGTCGCGAGTCGGCGATCCTGCAGAGTGTCGTGCGTGCAGCCGTGCTCGAGTCGTTCAAGCAGAGTGTGGCCACCGAAGCGTTGCCCGCGGTGGTCGCGAGTTTCGAGGAGGGTCTCATCGCGCATGCCGGCGACGACATCACTTCTGCCGACTACGTGCGGCTCGTGGAACAGCAATCCGCCCTGCGCGAGGTCGTAGTGCAACTCGTCGGAGCGGAGGCCCCGCCTGCGCTCATCGCCAGTGCCACCGAGTTCGTGCTCGAAGGGCTGCACTTGTCCAAGCGATTGAACAAGGACGAATCAGGCAGTCGAGCGGTATACCGGGCGCGTTGATGGGGCAGCGCTTCACCTATTCCCGGTGGGACGGTACACAACGCGGCTTCGAACTGGACGCGGATTCACTCTTCGACCAACTGGGTGACGACCTGTTGTACCACGGTGATCCCGCCAGTGCCTTGCGGCGGATGATGCAAGACGGACTGCGTGACGTCGACGGTGAACGGATCGAGGGCATTCGGGAAATGATGCGCAAGCTGCGCGAGCGGCGAGACGAAATCCGTGACAGCGGAGATCTCGGTGGTGTGTTTTCGGAGATCGCCGAGGCGCTGAACGACGTGGTGGACGAAGAGCGACTGGAGGTCGACAAGCAACTGCGCGCCGCACAGGAGTCGGGCGACGACCGGCGAGCGGAGGCCGCACGGAACTCCGCGGATGAGCGCAACTTCCGGCTCGACATGTTGCCGGACGATTTGGCGGGAAAGGTCGCCGAGTTGCAGCGCTACGACTTCCAGTCTCGAGAGGCGGAGCGGCGATTCGAAGAGCTGATGGACAAACTGCGTGAACAGGTGATGCAGCAACACCTCGACCAGATGTCGTCTGCCATCCAGGACATGAGTCCCGAACAGATGGCGCGGATGAAGGACATGATGGCCGCGCTCAACGAGATGATCGAGCGTCGGGCCAACGGGGAAGATCCGCGCTTCGAGGAGTTCATGGAGCAATACGGG
>JBJTFU010000155.1:0-6416 GCA_046093585.1 Ilumatobacteraceae bacterium
GAAGACCGCCCGCAACGCGGCGATGCGCAGGGCAGCGCGGATCCTCGCCGATCAACCTGCGAGTGACTGGCTGTGGTTGCTGCCCAACATCCAGGTTGCCAAGGCCAACGTCACCGGCTTCCCCGTGCGTTCGATCGGCGGTGGCTACATGGTCGCCAACATCGTGAAGAAGTAGCGACCGTCCGCCTACCCTCGTAGGCAACCCGATGAGCTTCGCACGGTACGTTCTCCGCAGGCTTGCCCTCGCACTGTTCTCCCTCGTGGTGGCGAGCGCAGTGATCTTCACGTTGCTCCGTCTCCTGCCGGGCGACATCGCCGAGACCAAGTTGGGGGTCGGTGCCACGCCCGAGGCAGTCGCCCAATTGCGAGAAGACTTGGGACTCGATCGTTCCGTGCTCGTGCAATACGGCGAGTGGCTGGGCAACGCCGTACGCGGCGATCTCGGCGAGTCGTTGATCAGCGAAGTGAGCGTCTCGGGCGAGTTGGCAAACAAGTCGCGGGTCACGCTCCCCCTCGTGCTCGCATCCGGGCTGCTGTCGCTCCTGATTGCGTTGCCGCTGGGTTTGCTCGCCGCACTTCGACACCGTCGTCCCGATGGAGTCGCGTTGTCCGTGGCCAGTCAGCTCGGAGTGGCCGTTCCGTCGTTTTGGGTCGGAGTCATCCTGATCACGGCGTTCGCCGTCAATCGCGCCGTGTTGCCCGCCGGAGGATTCCCGGAAGCGGGCTGGGCCGATGGCACGGAGGCGATTCGTTCCCTGGTCTTGCCGATCGTCACCCTGACGATCGCTCAAGCGGCCGTGCTCACCCGATTCGCTCGGTCCGCCGCGCTCGACACGCTGAGCCAGGAGTTCTTCCGCACGGCTCGCGCAACCGGACTCACCCGCCGTCAAGCGCTGCGCGAGCATGGGCTACGCAACTCGCTCCTTCCGGTGGTCTCGGTGCTGGGGGTACAGGTGTCGACTCTGGTGGTCGGAGCGATCGTCGTCGAGAGCGTGTTCGCGTTGCCAGGGATCGGCCAGATGTTGCTGCAAGACGTAGCGATCCGCGACTTCAACAAGGTGATGGGAACGCTCGTCGTCGCGATGTCCCTGGTCTTCGTCGTATCATTCGTCACCGACCTGGTCACCGGAATCCTCGATCCAAGGACGACCAAGCGATGATCCGCGGCGCGACGACTCGCATCGGCATGGCACTGGTCGGGCTCTTCGTGGGTATGACGGCGCTGTCGTTCGTCTGGACTCCCTACGATCCGCTCGCGGTCGATGCAGAGAAATCGCTCGCGCCAATTTCGTTGAGACATCCGTTCGGCACCGACACGCTCGGGCGAGACGTCCTGAGCAATCTCATCGTCGGTGCCCGCGCCACGCTCGTCGTCGCTGCGTTGGCCGTGGCGATCGCGATGATCATCGGCGTAGTGGCGGGAGTAGCGGGCACTCTCCTCGGCCGGCGCGCGGGCACGGGACTCGTGTTCCTGATCGACATCGTGCTTGCCCTCCCGGGCGTGCTCGTCGCCATCGTGCTCGCCGCCGTCTACGGACCGTCCACGGTCACCGCGACCGTCGCCATCGGTATCGCGCTGTCCGCGGCGGTGGCCCAAGTCACGCGTCGGGCGACACTGAGCGTTCTCGCGCAAGACTTCATCACTGCAGCCTTCTCCGCAGGCTCGTCCAAGCGCCGAATGGTCGTGACACATCTCCTCCCCAACCTCCGCGCGAACCTCTTGGTGCAGGCGTCGGGCGCCGCGGCAATCGCGATCCTCGCGGAGTCGACGTTGTCGTACCTCGGGTTGGGAACCGTTCCCCCCACGCCGTCGTGGGGACGGATGCTCGCCGAGTCGCAGCAGTTCCTCATCCTCGATCCGCTGGTGGCGCTCTGGCCAGGTCTCTTCATCGCCCTCGCCGTCCTCGGCTTCAACCTGCTCGGCGACGGTCTGCGCGACTCGTTCGACCCGACCATGGACCGTGACCGATCATGAACACGCTCGACGTCAGTCGACTCTCGGTGCGCTTCGGCGAGCGCGTCGTAGTTGACGAGCTCTCGTTCGAGGTCGGACGCGGCGAACGACTGGGGATCGTCGGCGAGTCGGGATCTGGAAAGACCCTGACTGCACTGGCCATCCTCGACCTACTCCCCGATGCCGCGCGAGTCGCGGGCACCGTGACGTGGGAGGGGGTGACACTTCCAGTAGGGAACGATCAGGCGATGTCGCGCCTCCGAGGAAGTCGGATCGGCATGGTCTTCCAAGAACCCCTCACCGCACTCAATCCGTTGATGCAGGTGTGGAAACAGATCGCCATCCCCCTCATGCTGCACACGAACTGCACGCGCGCCGAGGCTCGAGCGCGTGCCGCCGAGTGGTGTGCACGGGTCGGACTCCCCGAACACGCTGCGTCCGCCTACCCGCACCAACTTTCGGGAGGGCAACGTCAGCGGGTGGGCATCGCCCTCGCGCTGTGCGGAAAGCCGTCCCTGCTGATCGCCGACGAACCGACTAGTGCGCTCGATGTCACCGTGCAGCGGGAGATCCTCGATCTCCTGGGCGAGATCACCACAGAGACCAAGACCTCGCTCATCTTCGTCTCCCACGATCTCGCCGTCGTGAGCGAGATGACGGATCGAGTACTCGTCATGCAGCGCGGCTCCAAGGTCGAAGAGGGTGCGACCACGTCCGTCTTCAACGATCCCCACCACGAGTACACCCAAAGGCTCGTGGGTAGCGCCAAGCGTTCGTCGCTGGCATTGCGACGACTCATCGGAGAGTCGCCATGACCGCGCTGATCGAGGCCCGCCACCTCTCGCGGTCATTCCGCGTCTCGCGACGATCAGCCGTGCACGCAGTGTCGAACCTCGACCTTGCCGTGGGAGCAGGGCAACGACTCGGGCTGATCGGAGCCTCGGGTTCGGGCAAGACCACGCTCGCCAAGTTGCTCCTCGGGCTCGACGAGCCCACGAGCGGTGAAGTGCTCTACCGCGGTACTTCGCTCTCGGCGACGGACATGCCCGCCTTCCGACGCGAGATCCAGATGGTGTTCCAGGATCCACGAAGTTCACTCGATCCGATGATGAAGGTCGCAGACATCGTCCGCGAACCACTCGAGTGTCTGGGCATGGACGGGCACGACGAAGGACGAGTCCGCGAAGTCCTCCATCTGGTCGGACTCGACGACGACATCGCCACCCGTCGACCGCACCAACTCTCCGGCGGACAGCGTCAACGAGTGGCCATCGCCCGAGCGCTCGCCACCAAGCCCCGCCTGCTCATCGCTGACGAGCCAGTGAGCGCATTGGATGCACTGGTGAGGGACGAAATCCTCTCGCTGTTCGAGTCGCTCACCGCCCGACTCGGACTCGGACTGCTGTTGATCTCCCACGATCTCTCGGTGATCGCCCGTCTCTGCACGGACGTCGCGGTCATGCAGCACGGCGAGATCGTGGAGCGTGGTCCAGTCAGCGAAGTCTTCGGGCACCCACGACACGCCTACACCGAGGCACTGCTCGCCGCGGTACCCCGGTTCGGCTAGGCGTCAATCACGAACCAGGATGGCGACGCATCCGCGCTCCACCCGCAACTCGGCACCGCCAAGGTCCAGCAAGGCGTCCAACACGCCGAGAGACACGGACTCACCGGCCACGGAGACGTCACTGTCGTTGCCGATCGACGTCGCCACCAGTCCCCCTCCGAGCGACTCGCCCTCTGTCACCACCTGCAGTCGGGCCGCGTCACCGCGGCGAGTCATCAAGTTGAGCGCCTTGACCGGCCCTTCCAGGAGTCGCGCATGCACGTCGGCGTCACCGCGGAATTGCGTGACGGACCCCGGCAGACAGACGTGGTCGACATGGTCGATCGTCAACGTCACGCCGTTGCCGTGGGCGATACAGAACTGCCGCGACACGCCGGGAAACGAGGAGAAC
Source organism: Ilumatobacteraceae bacterium (assembly GCA_046093585.1). Classification (GTDB taxonomy): domain Bacteria; phylum Actinomycetota; class Acidimicrobiia; order Acidimicrobiales; family Ilumatobacteraceae; genus UBA3006. The sequence goes on from JBJTFU010000155.1 coordinate 3,913, forward strand.
GGGACGTCTTCGGTGATGTCCGCGGTGGACAACTTCCACGTCCAGCCATCAGGTACCGGTCCATTGGCAGTGATCTCGTACTGGACGCCTCGACCGTTACGCCACGGCTGAGGCTCACGATCAGCTGTTCGCTGGACGCTCACGGACAGTAACGAGCACCCTTGGCACGGAAGGTCTTCACTTCGCCGAGTTGTGCCGAGGTGATTCCCGTCGCCATCTCCAAATCCAACGAGCAGATCACGGCGTCCTTCATCTTCGCATTCGTGAAGTTCGCGCCGGTCACGATCGCGCCAGTCAGGTTGGCTCCCGACAGGTCGGCGCCCGTGAAGTCGACGTTCGTCAAGTCTGCGCGGATGAACAGGGTTTCTTTGAGGTTCGCGCGGACGAACCGCGCATTCTTGAGATCGGCCACGCTGAAGTCGGTGAACTCCAACTTGAGCAGCGAGTAGTCGACGGACTGGAGGTAGGAAAACTGGCACTTCAACACCGTGATGCACCGGGTTTCGGGTTCCGGCGCCGGCGGAACGGTGGTCGTGGTGGTCGTGGTGGTCGGCAGCGTCTCCTCGACGACCACGGTCGTCACCGAATCCGATTCGGACCCGACCTCGACGGAAGTGGACGTCTCGGCAGGAGCGATACTTTCGCTCGTTTCCGTGGTCGACGTGCAGGCCGCGAGAGCGAATGCCAACACTGCGACGAAGGGGGTTCGTCTCATCACGCCAAGGCTAGGTGACCTGCATTGCTAGGTTGAGCCACCATGACCGAGTTCAGTGGGCGCACGGCTCTCGTAACCGGCTCGTCGAGCGGAATCGGCGAAGCCATCGCCCGCCGACTCGCTGCACTCGGCGCCAAGGTGGTCGTCAATTCGGCGAATTCCGCGGAAGCGGGAACCCGAGTCGCCGAGGAGATCGGTGGAGAATATGTCCAGGGCGACATCTCCCAGGCGGAATCCCGGGAGCGCCTCATCGCCCGCTGTGTGTCGCTTGGTGGGCTCGACATCCTCGTCAACAACGCGGGCTGGACCAAACTCGTTGCACACCACGATCTCGATTCGCTTTCCGAAGAGACGTTCCGCAAGACCTTCGAGGTGAACGTGTTCGGGACTTGGGAGTTGACCAAGTTGGCCATGCCATTGCTCAAGGCGGCAGACGATCCCAACGTCGTCAACGTCACCTCGATCGCGGGAGTCCGCCCAGTGGGTAGTTCGATCGCCTATTCGATGAGCAAGGCCGCGCTCAACCACATGACGCTGCTCCTCGCCAAGAGTCACGCACCTGTGCGTGTCAATGCCGTAGCGCCGGGGCTCGTCGAGACTCCGTGGACCGAGACGTGGCAGGACCAGCACGCCGGCGTGCGTGCCATCGCCCCGCTGCAACGCTCGGCAACTCCGGACGATTGCGTCGAGACCGTGCTGGGATTTCTCCGTAACAAGTATGTGACAGGCCAAGTGGTCGTCGTCGACGGCGGTTTGACGCTGAAAATGTAGGGATGTGCCACCGGCGCGTAACCAATCTGTAACGCGCAAGAGTCAGCCTCGGCCGCGGCTCCCGAGGGAGCATGGAAGGAGCGGCAATTGCCGTCTTACGACACATCCCCTGGAGGGAAATCAATGGAAGAAATGACAGGGCTGGTTACCAGCAATCCTGACCTCGTATACAACGCACTCTCGTTCTCGACGGCAACGTTGGGCATTGCGTTCGTGTACTTCTTGGTCTCCCGCAACCGAGTATCTCCGGCGTACCGCAGTGCGGTGACGATGTCGGCGATGATCTGCGGTATCGCGGCATATCACTACTGGAGAATGTTCACGAACTTCTCCGAGGGCACCTGGAACGAGGGCTACCGCTACGCGGACTGGCTCCTCACCGTGCCGCTACTCGTCGCGGAACTCGTGGTGGTCTCGGGCGTCTCGAAGGCAGTGGCCAAGAAGGTGACCCCGCGACTCGTCGTGGGCGCGCTCCTCATGATCGCCACCGGCTATCCGGGTGAAGTCGCCGAGTTCGGTTCCACCTCACGCACCGTGTGGGGCGCCATCTCTGGCGCATTCATGCTGTACGTGTTGTACGAGCTCTTCGCAGGCGAAGTCGGCAAGGCCCTCAAGGGTCAGGCTGGCGAAGTCGGCAAGAAGCTGAACAACGTGCGCTACTTGCTCCTCTTCACGTGGGGTATCTACCCGATCTTCTACATCCTCGGTGACTCCACCAGCTGGTTGTCGGAACAGATCGGTCTGTCTGCCGAAGAAGCAGCCACCGTCATTCAGGTCGGTTACTCGGCTTCGGACGTACTGGCCAAGGCCGGTTACGGTCTCGTGATCATGTCGATCGCACTCGCTCGCAGCGAGTCCGAGGGCTATCGCGCCGCCTAAGTACGTCGACGAATTCGTCGAAGGAAAGGCCCCGGGGAAACCCGGGGCCTTTTCAATTCCCAAGGAGCTTTTTGCGTAGCGCGTCGAGCGCGCTGATCACCGACAGCTGGCGCATCTGGTCGCGCACGCCGGGCAATAC
>JBJTFU010000156.1:0-4249 GCA_046093585.1 Ilumatobacteraceae bacterium
TCGAGACAAAAGATCACCGGCAGTCGATGCAACGCCACGTCGAACACCACCTGATCCCAACCTCGTGCAGGGTGGTGCGCAAGACGACGAGACGACCGGCACGCGTCGCCCCGTCGAACGACTCACCGAGACGCTCTCTCACAAACTCACCGACATCCGCCTCAACCCCGTCTATGTCCGTCGTCAGCGCAAGCTCGAGCGCTTCTTGCACGAGCTCCCGCTCGTAGGTCCGCAAGTCGAACGTGGTCTCGAAGCGTTCAAGAAGGGCGTCCGCGAGTTCCTCCAACCCACGGCATTCTTCGAAGCACTCGGCGTGCACTACGTCGGCCCGGTCGACGGCCACGACATCGAGGCGCTCGAGCATGCATTCCACTCGGCCGAACAACGCGTCGAGGAGGGCCCGATCGTCATCCACGTGATCACGCAGAAGGGTCGTGGTTACAGCCCCGCCGAGGACGACGATGAGAAGCACCTGCACGACGCGCCGGTGTTCGACCCACAGAACGGTCCACCCAAGTCGGTGCCCACTGGTTACACGCAGGCGTTCTCCGACGCGATGATCAAGTTGGCGCAGCTCGACGACCGTGTGGTGGCGATCACCGCCGCGATGCCCGGGCCCACCGGTTTGATTCCCTTCCAGGAGCAGTTCCCCGATCGCTTCTTTGACGTCGGTATCGCCGAGCAGCACGCCGTCACGGCGGCGGCGGGCATGGCGATGGGCGGCATGCGTCCCGTCGTCGCGCTCTATTCCACCTTCCTCAATCGAGCGTGGGATCAGGTGGTGTTCGACGTGGCGTTGCATCGACTGCCGGTGATCTTTTGTCTCGACCGCGCGGGCATCACCGGTGACGACGGCCCGAGCCACCACGGCATCTACGACATGGCGCTGTTGTCCAAAGTGCCGGGCATGCGCGTGCTCGCGCCGTCCAGCACCGAAGACCTCCAGCAGATGTTGCAGGATGCGCTCACACTCGCCGACGCAGGTCCGGTCGTCATTCGATACCCGAAAGGCATCGCCCGATCGGTACAGAACCAGCAGTTGGCCACTGGACTGAACGCGTTGCAGTTGCGCCAGGATCCCGCCAACGGCACCTGCATCCTGGCAGTCGGCAAGATGGTGCGCGCGGCCGAGGAAGCAGCGGTCGTCCTCGAGGGCCACGGCATTGCCACCACGGTGTGGGACGTGCGCTCCTGCGTGCCGCTCGACCCGGCGATGCTCGCCAGCGCCAACGGGCACCGTGCAGTGCTCACCATCGAGGACGGCATTCGCGAAGGCGGGATCGGCATGGCGATCGCCGATGCCCTCACCGTGCCCACTCGAGTGATCGGCATCCCGACGAAGTTCATCCCGCAAGCCAAGCCGGACGCGATCCTCGCCCAACTGGGACTGGACACGAACGGTATCGTTCGCACCATTCGAGAGATGGTGGGTTCATGAGCGCACGACCAGCGAAAAGGCGAACACAGAAGAAGACGAAGCCTTCTGCACGCGCTCCGCAGAACAACGCCCGCTTGATCACGATCGACGGCCGTGATCGTCGGCCGTGGGCACTGCAGTCGAAGGAGAAGTTGCTCCGCGCAGCGATCGCCGAGATCGCCGACCGCGGTTACGAGAAGGCGCGTCTCGTGGACATCGCCAAGCGCGCCGACCTCACGGTGGGCAGTATCTACACCTGGTTCGAGGACAAGACCGACCTGTTCAATGCGGCTCTCGAGTTCGCCATCGCCGAGACCCAGAAACTGAACGAGACCCTCGTCAAGACCGACGATTTCAAGAACGTGTCACCGATCCAGACCGCCAACTGGTTGGTCGTCATCGCCTCGCTCCTACCGCGCAAGCTGGACGACGCATCCGGTCCGAGCGAGGCCCAGCGCATGTTGCTCGAGGCACTCAAGGCCGCGTGGCGCGACGAAGAGGCGCACGACGCGATCCTCCCGCAGATCGCCGCTTTCCTCGGCCAATACGAGGCTGTCGTCGAGGCGGCCATGAAGTCGGGGCAGGTGTCGCGCGACATCGACCCGAAGTTGCTCGCACGCGTGACGCTCGCACTTCCCGTCGGCCTCACGTTGCTCACGCTCGCCGGTTTGCCCGAGCCGGATCAACTGAAGTTCATCCCGATCTTCCAGAAGTTCGGGCAGGCCATCAAGCCCCAGTAGCGCCGCTCAGTTCTTGACGGTGGCGGCTTGCCACAACATGCGGGCCGTGACGACGAACACGAGGACCGCGAACAACGAGTTCGAGGCCTGAGCGCTGATCGAGTTCGACACGATCGCCCCCACGGGCGCCATCACCACACCGGTGAAACCCAGCGTCAACGCGGCCCGAAAGTCGACGAGTGCGGACGACCTGTTGCGCAGGGTGCCGACGAGCGAGGTGGGCAGGATCACGGCGAGCGCCGAGCCTTTCGAGATCACCGAAGGAATACCGAAGCCCCCGGTGAGGATGGGCACGAGCATGATCCCCCCACCGATACCGAGCAGCGTGGCGATCGACGAAGTGACGACACCGATGGCCGTGATCAACAAGGCGGTGAACACGGTGATCTCCGCGCGGCCGTCTCCGGAGATCTCGAACAGCAACCGCACTGCCGCGATCACGAGCGGCACGGAGAAGGCAACGGCAAGTGCCCGACGGGACAACTTGGTGAGCAGCGACGTGCCGACGAACGCGCCGAACACCGAACCGAGTGAGAGCCAACCGACGACCGGCCAGTCCACGGTGTCGTTCGCCACGTAGGTGACGACTCCCGATACGGCCATCGGCAACATCGCGGCGAGCGACGTGGCGTGCGCTCGTCGGCTGTCGAATCTGGCGAGGAACAACATCCCGGGCACCATCAGGATTCCCCCGCCGATACCGAACAAGCCGGACATGAAACCCGTGGTCATGCCGAGCACCACCATCAACGTCCAACGACTACGACTCATCGCGTCACTTCCACTGACTGTGCAGCAATTCGGACACCGTCACCACGGCGTCCGCGTGGGTCCGGGCCTGCGTCGCATCGAGCGTCGGGCCGAGCTCCACGATCATCGTCATTCCACGCGGGTGGACACGGCGCTGCCAGGTTCCGGCAACTCCCGTGTAGGTGCCGCCGGTGATCCGTCGCATTGGAAGCCCCGTGAGATCGGCGTACGTGCGGCGCAGCCTGCCTTCGAGTCCTGTCGATGGCGAGATGACGTTGAGGTCCTGGTGATACCAGATGCCGAACACGGGCTTGATTCGGCGCACGAAGTCGACCATCGCCTTCGTCTCGGGTTCCGACGCCCGGGATGGACCCGAGTATTGCCAGTAACCCTTGCGCCCGAGTGGCGCCCACTGGTACGGGAAGTTGCGGTTGAGATCCACCCGATTGGCGTTTCCGCGAAGGTTCATCGCCACACCGTCGGGGTTCATGTTCGGCACGATCCACCACTCCACGCCGGCCGGCGGCGACATGCGCTCGAGCAAGTCGGTGATGGCAAGACCTCCTTCTTCACGTCCGTGAATCACGCCCACGATCAGCACGGGAATTCCGCGCCCGATGCGAATCGCTTCGATCTCACGTCCCTGGATCGACGTGCCGATCACCTCGCGGCGCATGTTCGAGGAACGATCGTCGGCTGCGCCCGTCGTGGCGAGCACGACGAGACACGCGGCGATCAACCGGCGCAGGCGATTCCTCCGGCGATGACGAAGGTGTTGGTGACGTCGTACAACACCACCGACTGTCCTGGCGCGATGCGTCGCTGCGCCTCCAACCAACGCACCGCCACTCGACCATTCTCGAGTGGCACTGCCACGGCGGGCTTCGCCTCGCCATGTGCACTCGACTGCACCAGCACGTCACCCACACGCGACAGACGCTCGATGTCCCTGTGGTGAGCCCACACGACATCGGTCATTTCGAGTGCGTCGCACAACAACTCACGCTCGTCACCCACACGCACGAGCGGCACGCGCGGATCCACGTCCACCACGTACTGCTTCGGCGAGCCACCGGCAAGACCGAGGCCCTTGCGCTGACCGATCGTCACCAACTCCACGGCCTCCACTCGCCCGGTTTCGTTGCCATCTGCATCGACGACGGGAGCACTACGGAACTCGATGCGCTTGCCGAGGAACGTCTCGCGTCCGCCCGTCTTGCTGATGAAGCACACGTCCTGGCTGTCGGGCTTGGCCGCCGTGCGCAAACCGAGGCGCGTGGCGCGTTCGCGTACGTCGGCCTTGGTCATGCCACCAACGGGAAACAACGTGTAACCCAATTCG
>JBJTFU010000157.1:0-3049 GCA_046093585.1 Ilumatobacteraceae bacterium
GCATCGCTGCTGATGCGTGTCGCAACTCGGCGCCGCGCTCTGTTGCGTGTCGACGTACGGCGGACACGACCTCGTGGGGCGCCCAAAATGGTTCGTCGGGAATACCGAGAACCTGCTTGGTCCTGCTGGTGGCCGCGGCATCGAACGGATTGCCATGCGCCTCGTGACGGTCGGTGAAGTCCGGCGAGGGATAACCGATGTGGGTACGCAGACGAATCAGGGTCGGCTGACCGCGGTGTTCGCGTGCTTGGACCAGTGTCCGCTCGAGGGCGTCGAGGTCTTCTCCGATGTCGCCGGCTTCGATGACGTTCCACCCGTACGCCGCGAAGCGTCCGCTGACGTCGTCCGAACAGGCGAGACCGGTCGATCCATCGATGGTGATGCCATTGTCGTCGAAGATGCACACGAGGTGATCGAGCTTGAGGTGCCCGGCGAGCGACGCCGCTTCGTGGCTGATCCCCTCCATCAAGCAGCCATCTCCGGCGAGCACCCACGTGTGGTGGTGGAAGTGCTCATCACCGAAGCGCCTACGGAGGTGCGCCTCGGCGATCGCCATTCCAACTGCATTGGCAAAGCCCTGCCCCAGGGGTCCGGTGGTGACTTCGACTCCACGGGTGTGTCCGTGTTCCGGATGTCCTGGGGTCGACGAACCCCATTGGCGGAACGCTCGGAGGTCGTCGAGTTCGAGACCGTAACCCTGCAGATAGAGCAGCGAGTACTGGAGTACGGACGCATGGCCGTTGGAGAGGATGAAGCGATCCCGATTCAGCCAGTCCGCCGTGGTCGGATCATGGCGCAGGACCCGTGAGAACAACACGTGACCGAGCGGCGCCAATGCGAGTGCGGTTCCCTGGTGTCCACTCTTGGCGGCCAGAGGCGCGTCCATCGCCAGTCCGCGCAGGATCTTGATGGCCTCGGTGTCGAGCGCAGCGGACAGGCGAGCCATCCCCGCGACTGTAGTGCTCAGGCTGAGACGGGTGGAAGGAGTGTGAACGGTACGCGGATCCATGCCTCGCGATTGACCCTGCAGTGGGCGACGATCTGGCGGTAACTCGTGAACTCGAGTTCGCCGCGCACGAGACGATATGTCAATTTGCCTGGTTCGACGGTGAACGGGGAAACGTTCCGCGCCAATTCGGTCGAATCCTCCGTGAAACCCTCGCGGAACACCACCTCGAAAACCCCGCTACCGGGTTCATCAGCCTGACAGTGGATCAAGGCAAGCAGGTGTGGTTCCACGCGAACGGGAACCGGGGAAGGCGCGGCGAGCGAGAAATGGATACCGGTGATGTCGATCCGGGTGGCGCCGCCCGGGGCATTCTTTGGCTCGAAAGTGTCGATGAAGAAGGCGCTGAGAACCTGCACGGGCGAAGGCTACATCTACTATGGAATGTCGTGCCCGCCACCTTGTCGGAGTCCGCATCCAAGGATGTGTTGCGCGCGTTCGGCTTTCCACTGTGTCGCGAGGTCGTCGCCTCGTCGTGGGACGAGATCGAGAGGGCCGCTCGAGGGATCGGGTATCCGTTGGTGCTGAAGGCAAATGCACCGACCATCAGTCACAAGTCGGAGTTGGGCCTCGTGGTCGTCGACATTCGTGACGACCACGCACTTCGTCGGGCCCATGGCACGTTGGTCGAGCGTCTGGCGGGGCAGCCCGCCGACTTCTTGGTGGCGGAGATGGTCCGTGGTCGCCGCGAACTGATCGTCGGCCTCAATCGCGACGCCGACTTCGGCGATTTCGCGCTAATCGGGCTCGGTGGAGTGGCGGCCGAAGCACTGGAAGACGTCCAGTTGGTTCCGCTCCCGGCAACCGAACGCGAAGTGACGCTCGCCTTCGAGCGGCTGCGCTCGCGAGAACTCTTCGGTGAGTTCCGCGGGCTCCAAGCCTTGCGCAGCGAAGACCTCGCGCGGGCAGTGATGGCATTGGCCGCGCTGGCCGAAGCGAGACCGGACATCTCATCCGTCGACGTGAACCCCATGATCGTCACCGATGACGGTCGACTGACCGCCGTCGATGCACTCGTCGTCGTCGACGAAGTCGACGAACCTGCTCGTCGCGAACGCTCGGATCGCACGGGCGTGCTCCGCGCGATGTTCGACCCGCGTGCCGTGGTGGTTCTCGGTGCGTCCACCCATCCCGGGAAGTTCGGCTTCGTGTCGCTGCACAACATTCTCGTGAATGGGTTTCGTGGATCGGTATTTGGCTTCAATCAGTCGGGCGACCAAGTCCTCGGCGCGACGATCGTGACCTCGCTCGCGGACCTACCCGACGATGGCGTGGACCTCGCGTTCTGTTGTACCCCTGCTGCCGCCAATGAAGAACTCCTGCGGCAATGCGCGGAACGCGGCGTCAAGGCGGCATTCGTCGCTTCGGCTGGTTACCGCGAACTCGGTGAGCAAGGAGCAGAACTAGAGCGCCGCCTCGCTGCGTTGGCCGATCAGCTCGGGATGGTGCTGGGCGGCCCCAACGGACAGGGGGTCGTCAGTACGCCTTCCAATCTCTGCGCCCAGATCGTGGCTCCGTATCCGCAGCCGGGAGGATTGTCGATCGCTTCGCAGAGTGGCAACTTCGTTTCCTCGTTCCTCAACCTGGCGAAGTGGTCGCACGTGGGCGTCGCGCGCGCGGTCTCGGCGGGCAATTCCGCCCATTGCGACGTCTCCGACTATCTACGGTTCTACGCCTCCGACGAACACACGAGGGTCTCGCTCGCTTACGTCGAGAGTGTGGATGATGGAGCCCGATTCATGGAGACGGTGCGCCTGCACGCCGCGACCAAACCTCTCGTGTTGATCAAGGGTGGTAGGACGGACGCGGGTCAACACGCCGCGTCGAGCCACACCGGTGCTCTCGCCTCCAACTTCGCCGCCTTCGAGGCGCGAGCAACGCAGAGCGGTGCGGTCGTCGTGGAGGAACCAGAGTCGGCGTTCGAAACCGCAGCTGCCTTCGCCTCGCTTCCTCTCACTGTCGGCCCCCGCCTGGTGAAACTCACCACAGTGGGGGGAGGGGGAGTGGTGAAGAGTGTCTAGGTGGGACAACTCGAGAAACTGC
>JBJTFU010000158.1:0-2779 GCA_046093585.1 Ilumatobacteraceae bacterium
CCCCGGATGCAGGGAATTCGGATCGGTTTCGTACGCGATGAACCCGGCCAAGCGGTCGGTGATCCTGGACAACTTCATCGGGGCCGACACCAAGGTCCCGAACGTGTTGTGCAAGACCCACGCTGACCGACTGAAGATGCCGAAAGACTGGTTGCTAGACGACCCTAGCGATGCGAACCCACGACTCTTCCGCGTGGCTACTTCGACGGAGAAGCAGCCATCACGAGACCACACGTCGGCAACCGGACGTCGCCGCAAGAGCCGGCCGTTCCCCAAGCCCGAGTCGTTCGACACCGTACCGACGCCTCGTCCCGTCGCCGAACCTGAGCCCGTCGTCGAGACGGTGCAGCACGCGGAGCCGGCGACCGAGCCGGTAACCGTGGAGGTAGTCGAAGAGGTGACTGGAGTCGCGACTGAAGTCGTCGAAGAGTCGGTCGCGGAAGTCGCACCGGTCGTCGAGCCCGAACTCGAAGCAACGCAGGCCATGCCGTGGAAGCCGCGATTCGACCAAGAGGACGACCTCGACGGTGTCCTCAAACCGAAGGGACGTCTGTTGAGTCGTGCATTCGGCTCGGACGAGACGCAGTTCATGCAGCGGCCACCGAAAGAACTGCAGCGCGAACCCTTCGACGACATTCCCTGATGGAAATCGAGGCCGTGGTGGAGGCACCGACTCCTGTCGCGCGTGTGTACGACGAGATTCGCTCCCTGGATGGCTATCCGCAGTGGATCGGCATCGTCCATGCCGTGCAACGCGAGGCAGAAGGCGTGTGGCAGGTGGAGCTGCGGGGCAAGGTGGGTCCGTTCGCCAGGTCCAAGCGCTTGCGGATGGTTCGTGTCGTCGATGACGCTCCGTGTCGCGCAGTGTTCGAGCGGCAGGAGACGGACGGTCGTCGTCACGCTGCGTGGAGGCTGACTGCCTCGGTGGAGGAAGTGGGTGGTGTCAGCCGGCTCACGATGCACCTGCACTATGGCGGTGCGCTGTTCGGTGGTGGCGTCTTGGAAAAGGTGCTCGGCGATCAGATCGCCGCATCGAAAGAGAAGTTGCTAGTGCGTCTCGGCGCGTGATCGCGACTTGAGCAGCACGGGCTGACCAGCCGCCAACTGTCCACATGCTGCGTCGATGTCGGTGCCGCGGTTCTGGCGCACGGTCACGTTGACCCCGAGTTCTTCGAGTCGCTTGGCGAATGCATACACCGCCGTCTTGGACGAACCCTTGGTTGGCCACCCGGGCGTGGGGTTGAGCGGGATCAGGTTGACGTGAGCGGATGGCCGCAGTTGTCGGGCGAGCCGTGCGAGCTCTTCCGCATCGCGAGGCTGGTCGTTGACACCGGCGATCATCGCCCATTCGAAACTGATGCGACGGTTCTTCACCTTGAGGTAGTCGCGGCACGCTTGCATCAGATCCTCGATCGGATAACGCTTGTTGATCGGTACGAGCTCATCGCGCAGGTCGTTGCGCGCAGCGTGCATGGAGACGGCAAGGTTCACCGGTAGGTCGCGCGCGGCGAGCGCCTTGATGCCGGGGATGATGCCGACGGTGGAAATGGTGAGGTGGCGAGCAGAGATGCCGATGTCGCCATGGATGCGTTCGATCGCACGCCACACGGACTCCTCGTTGGCGAGAGGTTCACCCATGCCCATGAACACGATGTTCGCGACCCGCTGGTTGCGCTCGGCGCTGCGACGAGCAGCACGCACGACTTGTTCCACGATCTCGCCGGGCGAGAGGTGTCGGTTGAACCCGGCTTGCCCGGTGGCACAAAATCCACACGCCATGGCACAACCTGCCTGCGTGCTCACACATACGGTGGCGCGATCGCGGTAGTGCATCAGCACCGTCTCGATCGGGTGGCCGCCATCGACGAGGTGCCACAGGAATTTCACGGTGTCGCCGCGATCCGACACCGACACTCCCGACTCCTCGAGCGAGGACGGAAACTCGCGGGTCAGGCCGTCGCGCACGTCCTTCGGCAGGGTGAGGATCTCGGCTGGTTGCTGGAAGTGCTGATACAGCCCTTCCCACAGTTGCTTCACACGAAAGGCAGGCTGGTTGCCGAGCGCCGCGGCGAAGTCCTCGCGTGAAGCGTCGTACAAACCAACCATGCCGTTCAGGCTACGAGGCATCGACCCGGCGAGCGGGTCAATGGTCACGACAGGTGCGGCGCTGCGAGCTTCTCGTAATCGGCGATGCGGGCGCGCAAGACGTCGAGGCTTGCCGTCCAGAACGATTCGTTCGTGACGTCGATGCCGAACGCATTGCCGAGCTCTTCGGCAGTGTCCATGCCGGCGCGAGAGAGCACATCGTCGTAACCGTCGCGGAAACGGTCCGGATCGTTGCGGAACTTGGCGTACAGGCCGAGACCGAACAGCAGGCCATAGGTGTAGGGCCAGTTGTAGAAGTGGCTGCCGTAGTAGTGCGGCTTGAGCACCCACATGTGCGGATGGCGGGTGGACGGATCGATGCCGTCGCCGTATGCGGCGTGCTGGGCTTCGAGCATCATCTCGTTCAATTCCGCGACGCCGAGCGTGCGACGCTGTCTACGAGCAAAGACTTCGGTCTCGAACAGGAACCGGCTGTGGATGTCCACCACGACTTGGTTGGCCCCGATCAGATCGACGTTCAGAAGCGCCAGACGCTCGTCGCCCTGGAGACGACTCAGTCCTTCCTCGACCACGAGTGTCTCGCAGAAGATGCTGGCCGTCTCGGCGAGGGCCATCGGAACCCGCTTCTGCAGGGGAGTACGACCCGCCAACTGCGTGTTGTGGTACGCGTGAC
>JBJTFU010000159.1:0-3242 GCA_046093585.1 Ilumatobacteraceae bacterium
GCGTTCGACGACGAGGGTGTTGACCGTCGGCATGTCGATCCCGCTTTCGATGATCGTCGTACACACGAGTACGTCGAACTGGCCTTCCCAGAAGTCCACCACGGTGCGCTCGAGTGTCGCCTCGTCCATCTGGCCGTGAGCGACGGCGATGCGCGCTTCGGGAACGAGTTCGCGCAGTTCGCGCGCCCGATCCTCGATCGTTTGGACGCGATTGTGCACCCAGAACACCTGGCCGTCGCGCAACAACTCGCGACGGATCGCCTCGGTGGCGACTCGTTCGTCGTACTCGCCGACGAAGGTGAGGATGGGTTGGCGATCTGCCGGTGGCGTCTGCAGGAGGGACAGGTCGCGGATACCCACCAGGCTCATCTCGAGCGTGCGCGGGATCGGCGTGGCACTCAGTGTCAACACGTCCACGTTGGTGCGCAACTTCTTCATCGCTTCCTTGTGCTGCACGCCGAACCGCTGCTCCTCGTCGATCACGAGCAACCCGAGGTCCTTGAACGCGACACCTTCCTGCAGTAGGCGATGTGTACCGATGACACAGTCGATCTCGCCGGTGGCGAGCCCCTTGATCACCTTCTTCGCCTCGCCCGTGGTGAGGAATCGCGACAACACCTCGACGCGAATCGGGTAACCAGCGAGGCGTTCGCGGAACGTGATGCCGTGTTGCGATGCGAGCAATGTGGTGGGTACGAGTACCGCAGCCTGCTTGCCGTCCTGGATGCACTTGAACGCTGCGCGCACCGCCACTTCCGTCTTGCCGAATCCGACGTCGCCACAGATCAATCGATCCATCGGGACGTTCGTCTCCATGTCGTGCTTCACCGACTCGATCGCCTCGCGCTGATCCGGCGTCTCGACGTAGGGGAATGCGGCTTCCATTTCGTGCTGCCACGGCGTGTCGACGGCGAATGCATGGCCCGTCGCGCTCACACGTCGCTGGTAGAGCACGACGAGTTCCTGGGCGATCTCGCGCACTGCCGAGCGAACGCGCGCCTTCGTGCGGGCGAAGTCGCTACCTCCCAGCTTGTGCAGTGTCGGTGTTTCGCCGCCGACGTATTGGCGCACCGAGTCGATGTGGTCGGTGGGGACGTACAACTTGTCCTCGCCCTTGTAGGCGATGAGCAGGTAGTCGCGCTCGGAGTCGCCGATCGAGCGTTTGACCATCCCCTCGTAACGACCGACTCCGTGATGGTGGTGCACCACGTAGTCGCCGGGCTTCAGGTCCTCGAACACCGAGGCAGCGTTGGCACGTTTCACACGTGGCGTTCGGCGAGTTCGCCTGCGTCCCGTCAGATCTGCCTCGGCGATGACCGCGACACGCAGCTGCGGGAGGAGGAATCCGACGTTGAGCGGGGCGACGACGACGCTCGCTCCGCCCCCGAGATCGTCGCTCGTGGTGTGGTCGCGTCGACGGATCGTCACGCCGTGTTCGCGGAACGCCTCCACCAATCGCTCTGCCGTGCCCTCGCCGTCGGCGGCGAACACCATGGTCCATTTCTCGCCGAGCATGTCGTTGACACGGTTCGACGTGGCTTCGATGTCGCCCGTCACCACGCCCCACGCACTCGAGACGATCGACGGCGCGTCAGGTGCTTCGGCGATCGGTGCAAGCAGGATCGACGGCGTCTTCGAGGAGTGTGCCATCAAGCGGTCGGGCTCTAGGTGCAGACGCGGGAAGGGCGAGTCGCTCGGACGTTTCCACGTGGAGGCAAGTGCCTTGGCGAGGTCGTCTTCTTCGGCGATGAGGTCGGTGGCGCGTTCGAGTACCCGCCGTTGATCGACGAACACCACTGCACCGTTCGCGCCGCGTCGCTCGCCGATCACGTCGGTCAGCAGGCGGTCCTCGGTGGCGAGCCACGGCAACCAACTCTCCATGCCCTCGAAGGTTTCGCCCTGGGCGAAGCGATCCCAGTGCTCGACGCCCCACGCTTCGCGTCCGATCAACGACTCGGCACGTGTCTTGACGCCGTCGTCGATGCGCAACTCGCGAGCGGGATAGATGGTGACGCGATCGAGATCCGCCGTGCTGCGTTGGTCGTTGACGTTGAAGGTGGTGAGTCGGTCCACCTCGTCGCCCCACAGGTCGATACGGATCGGCGCGTCGGCGGTCGAGGGGAACACGTCGATGATCGAACCGCGCCGGGCCACCTCGCCTCGGTGCTCCACCACCTGTTCGCGGCGATAGCCGTCGCCTACGAGCCGAGTGAGCAACGAATCCGCGTCCACCTCGGAGCCGCGTGCCACCTCGATCGGCTCGAACGACTCCGCGCCTGGTCCGAGCTTCTGCAGGAGCGCGCGAATGGACGCCACCACCACGAGAGGTGGACGATTGCCGCGCACACGCCACAGCACTTCGAGACGTCGCCCCATCGTCTCGATCGAGGGGCTGATGCGTTCGAAGGGGAGTGTCTCCCACGCGGGGAAGAGCAGGGCGTCGTCGGTGCCGAGGAACTGCACGAGGTCGTCGTGCAACAACTGCGCTGCGGTGCCCGTGCGGGTGACGACGACGATCGTTCGATCCGGACGTTGCAGCCCGAGTGCCGCGATGAGCGCCGGTCGCACGTTCTCGGCGCAGGCGATGACGCCCGCGGGATCACGTTCGAGTGCCGCGAGTGCGGGATCGATGGCCAGCGCGTGCGCCACCGAGCGCAACACGCCGAGGTTCGCGTCGACTTGCGGCTTGAGTGATGCCTTCGCCACGGCTCAGCGACCGTTGAAACGCTGCATGGCCACGTCGTGACCGGATTCCACGATCACCTGCACGGCATCGGCCGCTTGGCTGACGGCCTCGTCGAGGACGCGTCGTGATTCGCCGGTGAGTTTGGCCAACACGTGCTTGCCGCCGAGTTCCTTCGACGGCGGCTTGCCCACACCGATACGCACCCGCAGATAGTCCTGCGTGCGGAGGTGTTCGGTGATCGACTGCAGGCCATAGTGCCCGGCGAGGCCGCCGCCTGCCTTCACGCGCACTACACCCGGTTCGAGATCGAGCTCGTCGTGCACGATGATGATCTTCGTGGCTTCGTCGATGCCGTAGCGGCGGGCGAGAGGACCGACTGCGTTGCCCGACTCGTTCATGAACGTGGTGGGCATGGCGAGCACGATGCGCTTTTCGCCCAATCGAGCCTCGGCGACCAACGCGCGGTCGCGCGCCGACTTGAGGTTCACGCCGAGACGCTTGGCGAGTTCGTTGATCGTGTCGAAGCCGACGTTGTGACGCGTGCCGTCGTATTTCG
>JBJTFU010000160.1:0-5061 GCA_046093585.1 Ilumatobacteraceae bacterium
AGTACTGGTCGGCAGCGTGCTTGGCTTCGGCGTCCGCGGTGAAGATCGTGGCTTCCTCGGGCGAGGGCACCAACTTTTCGGCGAGCACCATCGCCCGTTCGCGGAGTTCGAGACACTTGTCAGTGGGCACGAAATCGCGCAGAACGAGGAATCCCTCGTCGTGAAACCGCTGCACCTGTGCCGAGGTGAGCATCTACGCCTCGGCGGGATTCTCGAAGTTGGAGAACTCGGGGAAAGCTGCGGGCAACAACTCGGACAATGGTCGTGGAATTCCCTCTACCTCGACGAGCAGGTTGGCTCCGCCGTGCTCCCAGAGCAACTGGCGGCATCGACCGCATGGAGTGACGTGCGTGTCGTTGCCCACGCACACGACGGCGAGCAAACGACCGCCACCGCCCATGTGCAATTCGCCGAGCATCGCACACTCGGCGCACAACGTAAGTCCGTACGAGGCGTTCTCGATGTTGCAGCCGGAGATGATGCGACCGTCATCGACCAACCCGGCCACGCCTACGCGGAACCTCGAATAGGGCACGTAGGCGTGCGTGGCCGCTTCCCTGGCTGTCGTACGAAGGAGTTCCCAATCGATCTCTGGCATGGTCAGACGATAACCGCAGCCTTGATTTGGTCTGCATACTCGGCGGCTTCGGCCAGTACCGCGGATTCGTCGATCGTCTGCACCCGACGATCGCGGACCACGACACGCCCATCTGCGATCACGTCGCGCACGTCACCCCGTCCGGCGGACGCGGCGAGCGCAACATGGGCATCGAACGTCGGCATGAGCGAAGGGGATCGGGGGTCGAGCACGATGAGGTCGGCCCGTTTGCCCGATTCGATCGAGCCGACGAGGTCGTCGATACCGAGCGCACGCGCACCGTTCAACGTGGCCATTCGTACGACCTGAGCCGCGGTGAGTCGCGTGGGATCACCGGAGAGATTCTTCTGCACGTAACCCGCTAGTCGCATCGCTAGCCACATGTCGAGGTCGTTTCCCGATGCCGGGCCATCGGTGCCAAGTGCCACGTTGGCGCCGGCACGCATCAGGTCGACCACGCGCGCAAATCCACTCGCCAACTTGAGGTTGGAAGCCGGACAGTGCGTGACCGAAGCGCCGTGTTCGGCAACGAGTGCGATGTCGGCATCGCTGAGGTGCACACCGTGAGCGAGCACCGCGCCTTGAAGGAGACCAGTGTCGTGCAGCACCTGTACGGGCGTGCGGCCGTTGTGCCGTGCGGCCACTTGGTTCATTTCGCCCCGAGTCTCGGCAGCGTGCACATGGACACCTGCACCAGAGTCGCTCGCGAGCGCCGCGATCCTTCGCAGTTGTTCCTCGCTCAAGAGGTACGTGCTGTGCGGTCCGAGCCACTGTCCGGATCGCTCTGCAGATGCAAGCCAGCGGCGCGACCATTCGAGCCGAGCGTCGAAAGCGAGCTGCTCGGGCCCGTCGAATTCGAGGAGGGTCGGCCCGGTGAGGATGCGCATGCCCGTCTCTGCGCCTACGTTCACGATGGCATCCGGGAAGTAGTACATGTCGAGTGCACTCGTGATGCCACCACGCAGCGATTCGAGGGCTGCGAGACGTGTGCCTGCAGTTACCGCCTGTGGGGAGAGCACCGCGAACTCCGCGGGCATCAACCTGTCGAGGAAGGCCTCGAGGTTCATGTCGTCCGCGAGTCCACGGAAGAGTGTCATCGCAAGGTGAGTGTGGGCATTCACGATTCCAGGCATCACGATCGCGCCCTCGGCATCGATCATCTCGCTTGCTCTGACCGATTTGGTGGTGACTGCTTCGATGACACCGTCGTCGTTCACGAGGACGTTGCCGTTCTCGATCACGTCGCCGGAGTCGTTGGCCACCACGACTGTGGCGTTCGTGACGGCGAGGGTCATACGACCTCGGCGCGGTCGAGAGCGATGAGCACGTCGCGCAACAGTGCGCCGGCCCGTGGCGCGGCTTCCTTGCCCACTGCGATCACTTCTTCGCCGGAGAGTGGCTCACTACCCATCCCCGCCGCCTGATTGGTGGCAAGCGACAGCGCCAGCACCTTCATTGCCAGATGACGAGCGGCGATCACTTCAAGCACGGTGGACATGCCCACCATGTCTGCGCCCCACGATGCCGCAGCGCGAATCTCCGCTGGCGTTTCGAAATGTGGACCGTGTAGTCCGAGATACACCGCCTCTTCGATGTCGGGAGCCACACGCTCGACCACTTCGCGCAATTCACGTGAGTACGCGTCGGTCAAGTCGACGAAGCGCCCCGCGTACGGCGCGGGCGGGTTGTCCCCGGTGAGCGGGGAGTGACCGGTGAGGTTGATGTGATCGCGCAGCAATACGGCGGAGCCCACCTTCCACTCAGGTCGCAAACATCCCGCTCCGTTGGTGAGTACCACCGAGGTGCAGCCAGCGGCGTGAGCCGAGCGAACGCCATGCACGACTGGATGTACACCGCGACCTTCGTAGAGGTGCGTGCGGCCCGTGAGTAACAGCACCCGCGTCGCCCCGATGGTGATGGAGATGAGTTGTCCGCCGTGACCGAGCGCGGTGGGTTTGGCGAATCCGGGTACCTCATGAACCGGTAGTGAGCGGCTTGGAGTCGTCGATGCCTGCTCGAGTATCGGTACTGATTCGGCCCAGCCGGATCCGAGGACGACGAGGAGATGGTGCTTGCCGTCGAAGGCCGACTCGATGGCGGCACCTGCCCGTTGCGCAAGTGCGAACGCTTCGGCGATCGTGCCCGACATGACCTCATCCTAGGAAGTGTTTGCCGTCCGAGGGATCGGGAACTTTCAGGTGGTTTGGTGACGCGAGTAGCGTCGTTATCCATGAACACCGTTGCGACCTCCCGTGTGCTTGCTGATCTGATTCCCGTCATCCGCCGTCGAGAGAACACTCTCGTTCGCGACGCGGTACTCGTGGCCCTCGGGACACTCGTCACGGCGGTCTCCGCACAAGTCGAGATCCCCCTCGGGTTCACTCCCGTGCCGCTCACGTTGCAGACGTTTTCGGTGCTCCTGGTGGGCGCAGTGCTCGGCGCAAATCGCGGGGCGTTGTCGATGGGTGCCTACTGGTTGTGCGGCATCGTCGGTTTGCCGTTCTACTCGGGTGGTGGCAGCGGTTGGGAGACCGCCACTGGTGCGACGATGGGTTACCTGCTCGGCTTCATTGTCGCTGCATGGTGTGTCGGCAGACTCGCGGAGCGGAAGCAGGACCGCAACTTCGTCACATCGTTGCCGGCAATGCTCCTCGGTTCCGCGATCATCTATACGTTCGGCGCATCGTGGTTGAGTGTGCACCTCGGTGTTCCCATGGCCACGGGTGACCAGAACGCGATCTCGCTCGGCGTGGCCCCGTTCCTCGTAGGCGACTTGTTGAAGACCGTGGTGGCCGCAGCCTGCACGAGCACGGTGTGGGCCGCGCTCAGCCGCAACAGCTAGTCGCAGCGCTCCAGTTCGTACAACACGATCGAGCTCGATCGCTTCACCCACATCCCCGCACCGGCCTGCACGAAGTGCTTGCCGAGGCGCTTGCGATACCAGTCGCCTGATCGCCAGTGAATGTCGAGGTCGGTCGACTTCGTGTCCACCACCTCATCGAGGTCGTCCCTGGTGGGGATCTCGAGATACAACACGTGCTTGGTCGCCGCAGCCAGGTTGTCGATCGCTCGTTGGGCATCGCGGTCACTCACGTACTGCAACACGCCATGGCAGACGACGAGGTCGAATGGCTTGGCTGGCGCCCACGCGGTGATGTCGCGGAGGTCGTGGCCGTACTTCTGGCAGGCGTGTTCACTGATGTCGACGGATTGCAGGCGTACCTTCGGATGGTTCTCGCGGTACCAGTCGCGCCAATATCCGATCCCTGCGCCAACGTCGAGCATCGACTTCACCCGCACGTCCCACCACTCGCACATCGCATGCACCGCGGTGGCGAGCACTGCCACCTTGTTGCGTGAGTGCACGGGGGTCTGGGCGTAGAAGCGGCGGTAGTAGTTGGCGTCGAAGTTCGCTCGAGTCACCCGACTTGTGTAGCAGGTGTACGGGTACGCTCGTGGCGAAGGAGGCGATGATGTCCGTGTACGACAACGCAATCACGCCGCTCATCGGAAGCGGCAATGCACTCGACGAGGTGAAGGGCAAGGTGGCACTCGTGGTGAACGTGGCCTCGCGGTGTGGACTCACCCCGCAGTACGAAGCCCTGCAGGCCATCCATGCTCGTTTCGCAGATCAGGGTTTCAGCGTGCTCGGCGTTCCCTGCAACCAGTTCCTCGGTCAGGAACCCGGCACGGCAGAGGAGATCCAGGAGTTTTGCGACACACGATTCAACGTGACCTTTCCGTTGACGACGAAGGTCGACGTCAACGGTGATCACCAGCACCCGCTGTACGGCACGCTGAACGAGACGAGCGATGGTGAGGGATACAGCGGCGACATCCGCTGGAACTTCGAGAAGTTCGTGGTCGATCGGTCCGGCAAGGTGGTGGCTCGATTCCATCCGAAGACGGCCCCCGACGCACCCGAGGTGGTGGCTGCGATCGAGAGCGCGCTCTGACGATGATTCTCTCCGCCATTCAGATGGCGATGGCCGAGGACGTCGCCACGAACGTGGCCACCGCGGAACGCCTGGTGCGGGATGCGGCGAGACGAGGTGCACAGGTGGTGTTGATTCCCGAATTGTTCGAGGGTCACTACTTCTGCAAGGACCAGACCGCGGACGACTTGAAGCGGGCCATTCCGATCGAGGGTCATCCCACGATCGAGCACTTCCGTGGGGTGGCGCGCGAGTTGGGCGTGGTGTTGCCGATCAGTGTGTACGAGCGTGCGAACAACGCGTTGTTCAACACGGTGGCGATGATCGACGCGGATGGAAGCGTGATGGGTATCTACCGCAAGAGTCACATTCCCGACGGCCCGGGGTACACGGAGAAGTACTACTTCAGCCCTGGCGACACCGGATTCCGTGTGTGGAACACGAAGCACGGAGTCATCGGTGTGGGCATCTGTTGGGACCAGTGGTTCCCCGAGGCCGCGCGCACGATGGCGTTGCAAGGAGCGGAAG
>JBJTFU010000161.1:0-7746 GCA_046093585.1 Ilumatobacteraceae bacterium
CCACTGGCGCTCCGGCTACACCATCTAATCTGGGCGTGGGCGCCGCGCGCACCGCGGGGCGCTGTGTTTGTTAGGCGCGCCGCGGCGACCCGACGCTGCCGCTCCATCTGCTGGACCCGCTCCCGACGCGCCGACTTGCGACGCTTCCAATCGCGCGTCTTCCAGTGACGCAGCGAGGATCGCTTGGCCTTGTTCCGGCCGATCACCGCGTCGTGGTGGTGCACCGGCTTGAAGTTCGGCAGGGGCTCCACCACGTCCAACGGCTCGACGCCCGATTCCAACTGGTTCGTCGCTTCGTGGAGTACCGAGCGCACCCGGTGCCGCTCGTTGTGGGCGTGTGCCCGCGTTTCCTCGCGTGGCGGAAGCACCCGCTCACCTTGATTGTGTCGCCTGCTCATGTCCCTCTCCCATCTGCACCCTGCGGTGCATCGAGTGAATGTGCCTGCTCCCCCTTGAGCGTCACCATACACCCGCTCGGGATGGCGAAATCCGCGGGCTACTTCTTCGAGATCTTCGTCTGTAGCGCGGCCAGTCGCTCCGCGAACCAGGGCTGACGGGTACTCCATACCTGCGGCACCAGTTCGCGCTCGACGGCCTCGTCGTGCGTGGAGACGCTCGGCATCGTCCGGATCGTGCGCTTGGTCTCGATCAACAAGGCTCGCGGTGCCGCCACCGCACGGGCTGCCAGCCCACGTGCTGCGTCCATCAACTCACCGTCGTCCACGCACTTCCACACGAGGCCGTGACGCTCCGCGTCGACGCCGCTCAAGACTTCGCCGAACAACACGGTGGCCATCGTCGACTGCTCGCCCATCGTGCGCGACATCATCCACGTGTGTCCTCCACCAGGATGCAAACCGATCTGGGTGAAGCGTGTGTCGAACTTGGCACCCGTTGCTGCCAAGCGCACGTCACACGACAGTGCGAGGTTCATTCCTGCACCCACCGCTGCTCCATTCACCGCGGCGATCGTGGGAAGCGGGCTGCGCGCAATGCGGAGGAACCCTTCATAGATCGTCTTCAACGATTCACCCGTCGCCTCGGCGAGATTGCCGAGGTTCGCACCGGCACAGAAAGACGGGGGTGCTCCCGTCACGATCACTGCGTGCACCGACTCGTCGGCTTCGAAGCGGTCCATCGCAGCGACGATCTCGCCCACCATGTCGGCGGTCAAGGTGTTGCGTTCGCCGGGATTGTTCAGCGTCAGGGTGGCGATGCCCGCGTCGATTTCCGCGAGCACGAGCGACATGCGATCACTGTACCGTGGAGCCCGATGCTCGATCACGTGTTCCTCGATGCGATCAGCGCCGTGCGCGACGCCTTCGGCAACGCATTCCTCGAGCGTCAGGCATTCGAGGAACGATTCCAATCCGACATGCTGCTCGGTGACCTCGTGTGGGAGACGAGCTACGGCCTGCCTGGGGAAGGAAGTCCTCCCCGTGCACTCGCCCACGTCACCTTCGAGTGGCCGAGTTGGAGCCAGGCCCTCTACCGACACTGGTACGTGGAAGGCGAATTCGATCAGTCACCGGTGATCGACGTCGAGATCGTCTTTCGCCTCCAGCGACTCCTCGATCAACCCGATCCACACATCGTGAACGGTGTCGCCATGCCCGAAAGCCCCGCCATCGGGGCCAGCGGCTTTCGGCGCAACGACGTCACGGTGGAGATCTGCCATGTGCCCGACGTGCCCGTGGAGTTCGCGCTCGAAGTCACCTACGAAGGCTCGTACGAACTGGCCGAGGAGACCCTCCAGGATGGGGCCAGCAAGGTGCTCGACGAGCACTTCGGAGTCCTCGGGACATGGGTGGCCAGCATCTTGGTCCGGCTCGGCGACCTGGGACTTCAATTCCGCGAGCCCGACGCCCAATGACCCATCGTTGAAGGCTCATTCAGGTATTTTTGTACCTTTCGTAAGCACACTTACAAGCCAGTCGAATCCAATAAGGTGAGGTCAATGAAGAAGGCTCCCGAGAAGAAGATGCAACAGGTGGTCGACAAGACGCAGCAGGCCCTTGCCGAGAGGTTGTACGAACTGCGGGTCGAGCGCGAGTTCACGCAGACCGAACTCTCCGAGTTGGCAGGTGTGGATCGTAAGACGATCAACCGCATCGAGAATGGCCATTTCGCTCCGTCGATCGACACGCTGGTGCGTCTGTCGATCGTGCTGCGAGTGCCCGTTACTGCGCTGCTCGCCTAACCCTCTCGTTGCCCGAAGTTTCGGGTGAAGAGGATCGCGAACTGTGTGCACAGCTCCGCGACACGGATCGACGTCATTTCGCCGGAGAACTCCCGCGCCACACATTCGGCGCACGAGTGATCGATCGGGCACGTGAACTTTTCGTAACCGCTCTCCTCGTTCGGATCCGTCGTCGACAACTCCGACAGACAGACCACGGGTACGTCGATCTTGCGGACGGTCTCGCGGAGAGCGTCTCCGATTCCGGACAAGGTGACCACCACGGTGGGCGGTGGCGCGAACGGACGACGAGAGTACGGGGTAGCCGCGAATGGCTCACCCTGCAACGGAGCCATCAATGAGCTCGTGGTGATGTACTCGCCGACGATCTCGACCCCCACCGATTGCACGCGCTGGTCTAACAGCGCCGGTGTGCGAAAAGAAACGCCGAGGAGGTGACCGATCGCGCCGTTGACGGCCGGATCCTGGTCACACGTGAGGACTCGAAATCGTCGACTCATCGGTGAGGTGACCACCAACCTACGCACGAGACTCGTTGCACCGAACGAGCATGACAAAGGGGTGTGGCAACCACGAATTCATACCCTACATGGTATGAACTACACCGATGAAATTCGTTGGGGTTGTTCTGTTCCTAGCGGCGCATACCTGACGGGATGAGGCTGGCCAACTGCACCAAGGGACGCGGCCCCACGTGAGTGATCACTTCCGATGCGGAGATCGAACCCAAGTGCCCGCACTCCTCGATCGACATCCCGTGGGTGAACCCGTAGAGGAAACCCGCCGCGTACATGTCGCCGGCACCCGTGGCGTCCACCACCTGCTCGACGGGCACCGCCTCGATCACCACCAAGTCACGGCCGTTGATCACCACGCTGCCTCGTTTGTCGCGGGTCACGGCGGCGAACTCACAGTCGCTGCGCAATTGGTCAAGGGCGTCGTCGAAGGATTCGGTCTGGTACAGCGACGCCAACTCGAACTCGTTGCAGAACAAGATGTCGATGTCGTTCAAGATGAGATCCATGAAGTCCTCGCGGTGTCGATCGACACAGAAGGAATCCGACAGGGTCAACGACACCTTGCGCCCGTTCTCGTGGGCGTACTTGGAGGCCACACGGAAGGCGTCCTTCGCGGCGTCCCGATCGAACAGGTAGCCCTCGAGGAACAGCACCGCGCCGTTCGCCACGACCTCGGGCGAGATGTCCCGCGGCTCGAGCAGCGAGGCGGCCCCGAGAAACGTGCTCATCGAGCGCTGCCCGTCGGGCGTGACGGCGATGATGCACGCTCCGGTGGGCTCGGTGTCGCTGATGGCACCGGGGTGAAACCCGACACCCACCTTGTTCATGTCGTATCCGAATGCGCGGCCGAAAGTGTCATCGGCAACCTTGCCGATGAAGCCCGCTCGCCCGCCCAGACTGGCGAGCCCGTAGGCAGTGTTGGCCGCCGAGCCGCCGCTCGTCTGCACCGTCTCGGCGATCTGCGAGAACAGGTGTGCAGAGCGCTGTGCATCCACGAGCGTCATCGAGCCCTTCACGACCTGCTCGCGGGTGAGGAAGTCTTCCGACACCGAGCCGATCACGTCGACCAGGGCATTGCCGATGGCTACGACGTCGTAAACGGGTGGTGAACCCTGCTTGACGTCCCCTGCTGGCACGTGCGGAAACTCTAGTCCAGCGACGACTAGCGGCTGGTGGGCACCAGGGTGCCCTTGACGACCTGCTGTTGCAGCTCGCGCTTGAGGAACTTGCCGGCCGCGTTGCGGGGCAACGGCTCGTTGATCACCACCACCTTCGAGGGGATCTTGAAGTGCGCGATCTTGCCGTCCAAGAACGACCACAGGTCGTCCGGTGTGACGGTCACCCCGTCCTTTGGATAGATGGCGACGGCCACTTCCTCGCCGAGTCGGTCGTGCGGCACGCCGAACACGGCTGCTTCGTACACGCCCGGATGCTCGTAGATGGCATTCTCCACTTCGACGCAGTAGACGTTCTCGCCGGCGCGCAGGATCATGTCCTTCACCCGGTCCTCAACGTAGACGAAACCGTCCTCGTCCATGTGTCCGAGGTCGCCCGAGCGCAGCCAACCGTCGACGATCGTCTCCGCGGTGGCATCTGGGCGATTCCAGTAACCGCGGATCAACATCGGTCCGAAGAACCAGATCTCTCCCGACTGTCCAGCCGGCAACGCTCGTCCGGCATCGTCACGCACCTCGACTCGCATCGGCAAGATCGCACGACCGGTGGAGGTGGGGCGCTCCAAGTAGTCCTTGCCGATGATGCCGGGGCCGAACGCGTTCGTCTCGGTCATGCCGTAGCCGAGTTGCGGACTGCCCTTCTTCACGGAGTTGGCCACCTTCGACACGAGGCTGGTGGGTGCCGGTGCACCGCCGCCGCCGACAGCACGCAAACTCGACGTGTCGTACTGGTCGTAGCTCGGCGAGTTGACGAGATCCCATGCCTGCGTCGGAACACCGATGAAGTTGGTGACTTGCTCCCGCTCGATCAGTTCGAGGGCCTTCTCCGGATCCCACTTGTACATCACGACGAGCTTGAGACCGACGAGGAACGAGCCGAGCATCACCGGCACGCAACCGGTGACGTGGAAGAGCGGAACGATCAAGATGAACGACGTAGGAATGTCGCCGCCCGGCGCGGGGCGACCGTATGCAGTGAGTGCCTGGTTGCGCGCCGAGAAGGAGAGCACGGACGAGAGGACCGCACGATGTGTCGACACTGCCCCCTTGGGACGGCCCGTCGTGCCCGACGTGTAGAGGATCGTGGCGTCGTCGTCGGGACTGATGTCGGCACCGGGGTGCGGGGCTCCTGGCACCACTTTGTCCTCCCAGCGATCCACCGATGCGGGTAGCGAGGAGTCGGCGCGCACGGCCAGCACACCGATGTGGTGCTTGGCGCAGAACTTGGCACCCACCTCGTAGCGCTGTTGATCGCAGATGTACACCTTGGCGCCGGAATCCTCCAGGGCGAACTCCATTTCGTCTTCCGTCCACCACGAGTTCATCGATACCGAGATCGCACCGATCGACGTGATCGCGGCGAACGACATCACCCACTCGGGATAGTTGCGCATGGCGATCGCCACTCGGTCGCCCTTCTTCACCCCGTAGTGGTTGACGAGGAGGTTGGCCAGGCCGTCACAGCGATCGGCCACTTCCGCGAACGAGATCCGCTCGTCTTCATACACGAGGAACGTCTTGTCTCCGTGACCGCGGGCCATGGTGAGCACGAACCCCAGATTCGGAGGACAATTCTTGAACACCTTCATGTCGATGCCACGCACGTTGGCGTCGACCAACTCGAACATCTGACCAGGTCCCGTCACCTTGGCGCAGGCCTCATCCCATGTCATCGTCACTCGAATGCTCCCCCTACTCGATTCGACCGCGTGGAGCTGAGGGGAATTGAACCCCTGGCCTGTACATTGCGAACGTACCGCTCTACCAACTGAGCTACAGCCCCGCTATTCGCCCCAAACCCTAGCGGGCAAGGCGCCTGAGCAAGAAGGGCGACTAGTAGCGGCGGCGTGAGCGGCTGAGGTACCGCTCGTTCTCGCGCTTGATGCGCAACTGCACCAGCACGTAGCAATACACCGCCAGCGCGATCAGGCTGACGGCGAACACGCTGAAAAAGATCTGCGAACCGGTGGTGAGTGCCAAGAACAGCGACAGCACGACGGTGATGCCCATGCCGACGACCAGGTTCTGGCGGCGCTGGCGGATGTACTCGGTCTGCGAAACGACGGTGGCGGGACGATGGTTACGGGTACCTGCCGGGCGGACGAGGGCGCCGGTCATGTTGGAGATGGCGCCGTGCTGACGGCCGGGTCGAGCCGAAGGTGCGAGCGGACGGGCCATACCCCGCAGTTGGCCTTGCGACCGACCACCGGCCGACTCGAGGGAGTCGAGTTGACGACGGAAGTTCATCACTGAGTTGCTCGGGGAGCCGTTGATGCGGGAGCGCACGAGGGGCGGCACCAGTACTGCCAGCCACGCTGCGCCAACCACCAGCAAGATCAGGGTGCTCATGACGGACAAAGTGTATTACGAATTGACTACAAAACCGACGACTAAGGGCCAGTTTGCGCCTTCGTGAAAACCGTGTTGGGGCCCCGTCGACCCAGCCAAATCGGGGCCTCAGCCCACTTTGCTGGCGATCTCCGAGACCATCAGCAGGATCTGCACCTGAATGGCCATGATCGCCAGGGCGAAGGTCAAACCTCCCCCAATGACCACATTCAGACGACGCTCCACCGCTCTCACGTCGCGCTCCACCGCCTCCACGTCGCGTTGTCGGGCCAAGTCGTTCCACCCAGCCGGCGGAAGATGATCCATCAAAGTGTTTGCCACGTCAACCCCCAAGATCTTCTGTAGTTCCTGATGCAGTTCAAAACGTCGAGCTTCCGCTACCGACACTGTAATACCTCCTTGCGGTGGTGTCTATGTGTGCGCAGTGCGGCGGAACGTACCGGAGCGGCCGCCCGTCTTCTCCCACAGGGCCAGATCCTCGATCGTCATCGCGCGGTCGGCGCTCTTGCACATGTCGTAGATCGTCAGTGCCGCCACTGCACATGCGTGCAGTGCTTCCATCTCCACCCCGGTGCGATCGGTCGTCTCGACATGCGCTTCCACCGTCAGTCCACCTTCGATGGCGGCAAAGTCGATGCGTGCAGATGACAGCGGTAACGGGTGACACATCGGAATTGCATCGCTCGTGCGCTTGGCGGCCTGAATGCCGGCCACACGCGCCACCGCCAATACATCACCCTTCGGCAGCGAGCCTGCGGTGATCGCCTGCAGCGTCTCCGAGTTCATCTTCACTTGGCATCGCGCAGTGGCCGTGCGGTGAGTGACGTCCTTGCCGCCCACGTCCACCATGCGCGCCTTGCCCCGTTCGTCGAGGTGCGAGAACTGCGGTTCGGCCATCGTCAGCCGCCGATCTGACTCATCGAACGGCGCGGCCTCACGAACGTGACGTTGCCGATGTTGTGACCGGCCCACTTGGTGCCCACCGCGCGACGAATCTCTTCGGCGATCTGGTGATCGGTGGCACCGCCACGCAACATGGCACGCAGATCGAATTCATCGGTGGCGAACAAACACGTGCGGAACTGGCCGTCGGCCGTCAGGCGCACCCGATCGCAGTCGCCACAAAACGGTTTGGTCACCGTCGGGATCACACCGATCGTGCCTTTGCCATCCACGTAGCGCCAGCGGTCGGCCGGCGCGGCACCGCGCGCTGGCATCTGCTCGAGCGGGTACACCGCGTCGATCGCCGCGACGATCTCGTCTTGGCTGAACACGCCCGATTCCTGCCACGATCCCTGCGCGTCGAGCGGCATGAACTCGATGAAGCGCACTTCCACACCCTTGCTACGACCGAAGGAGGCGAGGTCGACGATCTCGTCGTCGGTCACTCCGCGCTGCACCACGGGGTTGATCGTCACCGGATCGAATCCGACTTCGAGCGCCGCAGCGATGCCATCCAACACGAGCAGCAGTGCGGCGCGGCGAGTCATCTCCTTGAAGCGTT
>JBJTFU010000162.1:0-5509 GCA_046093585.1 Ilumatobacteraceae bacterium
CTCGGCATCCAATCGATCCCCACGATCATGGCCTTCCGTGATGGCGTGTTGCTGTTCTCGCAGCCGGGCGCGCTTCCCGAGTCGTCATTCGATCAACTGATCACGGCAATTCGTGAAGTCGACATGGATGACGTTCGTCGCCAGATTGCCGAACAGGAGCAGCAGAACTCCCAGTAGTTCCGCAATAGCGTGCGTGAGGTGAGCTCGCGCAACGACCCGTCGCAGTGGTCGATTCCGGCACTCGACTCCGCCGCGAACAAGTACACGCGTGGGCACGTCGTCGTGTACGGCGGCTATCCGCTGACCGGTGCTGCACGCCTCGCGGCCCGCACTGCGGCCCGCGCCGGCGCGGGCATGGTGACGATCGGCACGCGGAGTTCGGCGCTCGATTCGTACCTGGCCTCGGTCGAGAGCATTCTCGTCAAGCCGGCCGACGATGCTCGTGAGTGGGGAGAGTTGTTGGTGAAGGCGAATGCTTCGATCGTCGGCCCCGGTGCGGGTGTGGGGCAGACCACCAAGGACGTGGCACTCGAGAGCTTGCGCCGAGAGGTGCCCACGGTGCTCGATGCAGATGCAGTGACGAGCTTCGTCGGCGAAGTCGACGGGCTTGCGGATGTCGTGCGTGGAGAGATGGTGATGACGCCGCACGAGGGCGAGTTCGCGCGGCTGTTCGAGATCGAAGGAGAACGTGAATCTCGTGCGCTCGAAGCAGCGCGTCGGGTCGGTTGCGTCATGGTGCTGAAAGGTCCGCGGACAGTGATCGCTGCGCCCGACGGTCGCGTGGTCCTCAACGACAACGCTCCGGCCACCTTGGCCACGGCTGGCTCAGGGGACGTCCTCACCGGATTGATCGCGAGTTTGCTGGCTCGCGGAATGTCGGCGTTCGATGCGGCGTGCGCGGGCGTATGGGTCCACGGGGAAGCCGCAAACCGGGCAGCACCGGGGCTGATCGCGGATGATCTCCCCGCACTCGTCGCCCTCGTGCTTGCCGATCTCGCCGAGTGATCAATACCGTCTAGTGCTCATGCGCGTCGGAGTGGTGGGCACAGGAATGATGGGCTGCGAACACCTGCGCAACTTGCTTGCCATCGATGGGGTGGAGATCACGGCGATCTCCGACCCGAATGCCGATCCGCTTGCATGGGCGCGCAAGACGCTTGAAGGTTCAGTACATCGACCACGTGAGTTCTCCGACCATCGCGCACTGGCCGAGTCGGGTTTCGTCGATGCGGTGATCGTCGCCAGCCCGAACTTCACGCACAAGCCCGTCTTGGACGATCTCTTGCGAACCGACTTGCACGTCCTCGTGGAGAAGCCGCTGTGCATCACGGTCGAAGATTGCGAGCAGGTGGTGGCGCTTGCCGCGAAACGCGATGCCGTCACGTGGGTGGGTCTCGAGTATCGCTACATGCCGTCGATCGCGAGGATGCGTGAACTCGTGGCGGAAGGTCGGATCGGCGACGTGCGCATGATGGCGATTCGCGAACACCGGTTCCCGTTCTTGCAGAAGGTGGACGACTGGAACCGCTTCAATCGGTTCACTGGTGGAACGCTCGTCGAGAAGTGTTGCCACTTCTTCGATCTCATGAACCTCG
Source organism: Ilumatobacteraceae bacterium (assembly GCA_046093585.1). Taxonomy (GTDB): domain Bacteria; phylum Actinomycetota; class Acidimicrobiia; order Acidimicrobiales; family Ilumatobacteraceae; genus UBA3006. The sequence continues at coordinate 1,596 of JBJTFU010000162.1, forward strand.
TCGTTGCAGCAAGTCCGACTCGTGTGTTCGCCAGTGGTGCCCAGGACGTCAATCACCTCGATGAGCGTTACGACGGTGAACGACCCGACATCATCGACAACGCCTACGTCATCGTCGACTTCGACAACGGCGCGAGGGCGATGCTCGACTTGTGCATGTTCGCCGAGGCAGGATCGAACGAGCAGGAGATCGCAGTGGTGGGTGATCGCGGCAAGATCGAGGCGTATGTTCCCGGCGAAGGGGTGGTTGTGCTTGGTGATCGAACCACTTCACGGGTGGAGCGAATTTCGTGTTCACCGACCGAAGAACCTGGTCACGTCGGCTTCCACCACGGAGCGAGTTTCATCGAGGTTCGCAACTTCCTCGAGGCAGCGCGTGGGGAACGAGGAGTGGAAGTCGACGTCTCGCAGGGGTTGATGTCGGTGGCCATCGGTGTGGCGGCTCACCGTTCGATCGACCTCGGTCTTCCCGTGCTGATGGATGAGGTTCTCGGCCGTTGATCCGTTGGGCCGAGAATTTGGCTGAAGTAGTAGCGTTTCGCGGTGAGGGGGAAAGTATGGAGACGGCAAATCCGCTGAGTGGGGCACCCACCGGTTTCAACGTGATGTTCTTCGGGGTGAGCGCTTTCATTGCGGTGATCATGGTGATCGTCGTGATCTCCCTAGTGAAGAACTTCAAGGTGATGAAGGCTCGGGGCGTGAACCCTCTGACCGCTCATGGCGAGATCGCGGCTCGGATGGCCAAAGGCACGCTGCTCGAAGGTAAGTCCGTCGAGCAGAAGCTGGCTGAGCTCGACGACCTGCGCAAGCGTGGGGTGATCTCTGACGCTGAGCATGCAGAAGGCCGTAAGCGAGCATTGGGCGGCTGAGTCACTTCGAACATGGATCTTCAAGGCTTCAGTGATCTTCAGTTGATCGGGCGCGGTGGGTTCTCCACCGTGTATCGAGCACATCAAAATGCGCAGTCGCGTGATGTGGCGATCAAAGTGCTGAATGTCGACGTGCAAGACGAAGCCCAGCGCGCTCGCTTCGAGCGAGAATGCGCAGCGACGGGTCGACTTGGTTCCCATCCCAACGTGATGACGGTCTACGAGTCGGGAATCACCGCAGATGGCAAGCCCTACATCGCAATGGAGTTGTGCGAAGGCGGTTCGCTCGCTGATCGAGTTGCCCAAAACGGTCCTCTTCCTTTGGACGAGGCTCTCCACGTGGCGATCAAGATTGCTGGTGCCGTTGAGACGGCCCACCGAGCGGGAATCACTCACCGTGACATCAAGCCAGAGAACATGCTCGTCACGTCGTTCGGCGAAGTGGTGCTGGCCGACTTCGGAATCTCGGCGTTCGAACAGGTGAGCAGCGGGACCGCCACGGGAGGATCGTTCACGCTGTCTCACGTGCCGCCCGAGGTATTGCAGGGAAACACGTCGGAAGTGGCAGGTGACGTGTACAGCCTGGGTTCGTCGCTGTTTCGGTTGATCAGTGGTAGGCCTCCCTTCGCCGATGATTCGACACCGATCGCCGTGGCGGTCTCGAAGACGATGAACGATCCGGTCCCGGAGTTGAGCGGTGTACCGAAGTCGTTGAACAAGGTGCTCGCAAAGTCGATGGCCAAGGCGCCGACTTCTCGCCATGCTTCGGCACTCGATTTCGCGGAGGCGCTGCAGGAAGTACAACGTGAAGCGGGATTCGTGACGACGAATCCGGTCTCATCGTCGACCGTGCCGCGCGGTGCCGAACCAACCCGACCGGTATCGATCACCCGCCCAGCCGGGGTGGCGGCTCAACTTCCCTCGGTCGAAGTGGCGAGTGTGACAGCTAGATCTTCGGGGTTGAAGGTGGCGTCACTTATCGGTCTCGTGGCGCTACTCCTCGGCGGTGGTGGAGCGTTCGCCTTTCAACAGTTCGGTGGAGGGGACGAAGAAGCATCCGTGGTCGAGGTAATCGAGACCACCGTGGTGGAGACGACCGTCGCCGACACGGTTGCTCCAGAGACCACCGTCGCCCCAGAGACCACCGTCGCCTCCGAGACCACGGTCGCCCCCACCACCACGGGGAAGAAAAAGAAGAAAGTGGTCGCCACTACGGCTGCACCGACGACGACCTCGACCACCGTGCCTCCGACGACGACGACCACGACCACGATCAAACCCGTAGTGAGTATTCCCATCGTCACCATCCCGGTTCTGACGATCAGCCCGAACGTGATTGCTGCGCTCACCTGTGATTCGTTCGCCAGGTGTGCACAGGGACTGTTCGAAGCGTGGAAGGCGGGGAATCGGGTTTCGGCGGCCAACTATGCATCCGCGAATGCAGTGAACATCATGTTTGCTACCTCCTATGCCCAAGCAAACTCGGGTTGGGCTGCAACGGTGACGAAGCAGACGGACTACATCTATTTCGTTTCTTCCACCCGTAACGTCCGCCCCACCAAGTTCACGTTCTTCTTCAACAACATCCAGACCGACTTCAAGGTGCAGTCGGTGATCGTCAACTGACGATCGGGGAACGAATCTTGGAATTACTGCTCGTCGCCCGCCTCAACAACACTGCTGAGCGGGTAGTGATGACGGCCAAATCGGACGCGACGATCGAAGAGGTTTCTGGGGCGCTCGCAGAACATCTGCGCACACGACTCGAGGGTCCCACGCTGCAAGTCAGTCGCACGGGTGAGTCGTTGGATCCCTCGGCGACGCTCGGCCAGGTGGATCTGGTTTCGGGTGACGAAGTGGCGGTGGTCGAAGCACCGACAACTCGGCTCGGCTCGGGCACCGACACCCAAGCGGTTCTCGTATTGCGCACCGGTCCCCAGGCAGGTGAGCGCATCGAGATTGCACGAACGATCACGATTGGGCGCGATGAGTCGGCTGATGTAGCCATTCGTGACGCCCTCATTTCTCGGCGCCACATGTCGGTGGCGCCGGCAGCAGACAACTCGGTGGTAGTCACCGATGTTGGGTCGAGCAATGGCACCATCGTCAACGGTTCGCTGATCAGTGGCCCCACGATGGTGGGCAACGGCGATGTCATCACGATTGGTGCGACGGAATTGGTCGTACAGCTGGCAAGTTCGTTACGGCGGGCATCGGCTAGGCGCAATGACGGCCTCGTCAGCTTCAGTCGTCCACCTCGAGTGGCCCCAGAGCCGATCGATCGTGAGATACGTTTCCCCACACCGCCAGAGGAAGTGGAAGCACGCAAGATTCCACTCGTTGCCACGCTTGCACCACTCGTGCTCTCGGGTGCCATGGCCTACTTCGTGGGGCCGATCATGCTCGTGTTCGCGCTGGTCAGTCCGCTGATGATGTTGGCCAATCGCTGGGAGGACAAGCGCTCGGGTAAGGCAGGTTTTGAGCGCGCGATGAAGCAGTACTCGGTGGATGTGGAAGAAGCGGTGTCTGTAGCACGAACCTCGTACGAGCGATCGTTTTCGTTACGTGTCGATGCGCAACCTGGTGTCACTGAAGCGCTGTCAAGGATTTCCACGTTGGACCCCCGCATCTGGGAGCGGCGAGCCGAGCAGCGCGATTTCCTTGCCTTGCGTTTGGGCACGAGTGACCAGCAAAGCCTGTTGTCGATCATCGGTGGTCCACAGCGTGACGACGAGCGATCCTTTGCGGTGTCGGCGAATGCCTTCATCGACTCGGTGCTCGTGGACAAGGACGCGCCGCATCTCGTCAATTTGATGTCGTCGCCCGCTCTGGGAGTGGTTGGCAGATCCTCTGCCCGCACTGATTTGATGTCGTGGCTCACGCTGCAGGCGGCTGCTCAGTGCAGCCCGTATGACCTTGCCATTTGTATCGTGGCACCTGGAGCACCCGAGTGGTCTTGGGCATCGTGGCTGCCGCATACGCGCGTGATTCCTCTCGACTCCTCGTTCGCCCGATCGGTCGCCCTCGACGAAGACGATTCGCGTGC
>JBJTFU010000163.1:0-3849 GCA_046093585.1 Ilumatobacteraceae bacterium
CTGGCCGGATCCCACGATCTTCGCTGCCGAAGGCGTGGAGTTCGTCGCGCGCACCGTCACCGAGCGTCTGCAGACGATGGCGTTCCTCAACAAGGGTCTCGAAGTGAACTTCATCGACGAGCGCAAGGAGAAGGCGCAGAAGATCACGTATCAGTACAAAGGTGGCATCGTCGACTTCGTCAAGCACCTCAATGCTTCGCGCGAGGCCCTGTTCACCAAGGTGGCCAACTACGAGGCTTCCGAGGCCGACCAGACCCTGGACGTCGCCATCCAGTGGAATACCGGCTACTACGAGGGCATCTACGGCTACGCCAACGGCATTTCCACCGTCGAGGGCGGCATGCACGTGGAGGGCTTCAAGACGGCCCTCACCTCGGTGGTCAACAAGTACGCCCGCGCCATGGGCGCGCTGAAAGAGAAGGACGACAACCTCCTCGGCGAGGACATCCGTGAAGGCATCACCGCGATCATCGCGGTGAAGTTGCGCGAACCACAGTTCGAAGGACAAACCAAGGCGAAGCTTGGCAACGTCTCCATCCGCTCGTTCGTGCAGAAGGAAACGAACACGCGTCTCGAAGAGTGGATGATGGAGAACCCCACCGAGGCCAACCGCATCGTGAAGAAGGCAGTGGCGGCAGCGCAAGCGCGAATCGCGGCGAAGAACGCACGCAACGCGGTGCGCCGCAAGACGGCCCTCGCGGGAGCGGGCATGCCCGACAAGCTGAAGGACTGCACCGCCACCGATCCGGCCGAGACGGAACTGTTCATCGTCGAAGGAGACTCGGCCGCCGGCACCGCCGTCGACGCACGCGACCCGCGCACGCAGGCCATCCTCCCGATTCGCGGCAAGATCTTGAACGTCGAGCGCGCGCGGCTCGACAAAATGCTCAAGAACAACGAGATCCAAACATTGATCACCGCCATCGGCGGCGGTATCGGCAACGACGAGTTCGACGCGACGAAGGCGCGCTACCACAAAGTGGTGATCCTCGCGGATGCCGACGTCGACGGCAGTCACATCCGTACGTTGTTGCTCACGTTCTTCTATCGCCAGATGCGTCCGATGGTCGAGTCCGGCTACATCTACATCGCACAGCCGCCGCTGTATTCCACCGAGGTGGGCAAAGAGAAGATCTACCTGAAGGACGATGCGGCCAAGGAGCGCTTCCTCGCGGAGCACCCGAACCACAAGAAGGAGTTCCAACGCCTGAAGGGTCTTGGCGAGATGGACTGGCAGGAGCTCCGCGAGACCACGATGCACGAGAGCAGCCGCACGTTGTTGCAGGTGACGGTGGACGAGACCGCGCTCGCCGAGGACATCATGAGCGTGTTGATGGGCGACGACGTGGAGAGTCGTAAGCAGTTCATTCAGACCAATGCGCGTGACGTGCGCAACCTGGACTTCTAGGCGGGAAACATGGCGAGCAAGAAGGCAGCGAAGAAAACGGTCGCGAAGAAGGCGGCACCGGCAAAGAAGGTCGCCAAGAAGGCCGCTCCCGCCCCCGCATCGGCGGGTGCGCCACCGCGCAAGCCGCCAGCGAAGCAGGAGAACCTGTTCGCCAACGGCGATTCCGTGCAGCCGGTGCAGTTGCAGGACGAGATGGAGCGTTCGTTCCTCGACTACGCGATGTCGGTCATCATGTCGCGCGCAGTGCCCGACGTGCGCGACGGCTTGAAGCCGGTGCACCGCCGCATCATCTGGGACATGGACCAGCAAGGGTTCCGCCCCGACCGACCGTTCGTGAAATGTGCGCGCGTCACCGGAGACACGATGGCGCGTTACCACCCACACGGCGACGGCGCGATCTACGACGCGTTGGTGCGCATGGCCCAGCCGTTCTCGTTGCGTCACCCGCTGATCGACTTCCATGGCAACTACGGTTCGCCCGACTTCGGTCCAGCCGCGAGTCGCTACACCGAGTCGCGCTTGCACCCGCTCGCCATGCAGTTGCTCGCCGACATCGACGAAGACACCGTCGACTTGATCGCCACCTACGACGGCACGGCCGTCGAGCCGGTGGTGCTCCCGGCGCGTTTCCCGAACCTGCTCGTAAACGGCAGCCAAGGCATCGCCGTGGGTATGGCCACCAGCATTCCTCCTCACAATCTCGGCGAAGTGGTGGATGCCACCTTGCACCTGATCGAGAATCCGAAGGCGACGCCCGACGAACTGATGAAGTTCGTCAAGGGTCCGGACTTCCCGACGGGCGGTCTGATCCTCGGCAAGGAAGGGATCAAGGAGGCGTATCGCACCGGTCGCGGCAGCATCAAGATGCGCGCCAAGGTGGCGATCGAAGAAGGTCAGCGCGGTCAGATGAAGATCGTCGTGTCCGAGCTGCCGTACCAAGCCAGTTGTTCGGCGATCGCCGCGCGCATCCAGGAACTCGTGGACGGTGGTGACCTCGATGGCATCGCAGACGTCAACGACAACTCCTCGGGCGGCGAGACGAACCTGATCATCACTCTCAAGCGCGACGCCAACTCCAACGTGGTGATGAACAACCTGTTCAAGCTCACGCAGCTACAGACGAGCTTCCCGGTGAACATGGTGGCGCTCGTCAACGGTGTGCCGCGCACGCTGAATCTTCGCGATGCGCTGCAGGGATACATCGACCACCAAGTGGACGTCATCACCCGCCGCTCGCAGTACCGCCTGCAGAAGGCCAAGGACAGGAACCACATCCTCGAGGGTCGTCTCAAGGCGCTGAACGTCATCGACGAGATCATCAAGTTGATCCGCAACAGCGAGGATGCCAACTCCGCCAAAGAAGCGTTGATGGGCAAGAAGTACGGCTTCAGCGAGCGTCAGGCGATCGACATTCTCGACATGCAGCTTCGTCAACTCACTCGTCTCTCACGCATCGACTTGGAGACGGAGCAGAAGGACGTGCAGGCTCGCATCAAGGAACTGCAGTCCATCCTGGATTCCGAGACGAAGTTGCGTGCGGTGATCTCCAAGGAGCTCACCGCGGTGCGTGACGTCTTCGCCAGCCCGCGCGTCTGTCAGATCACGGCCGACGTCGGCGAGATGAGTGTCGAGGACCTCGTCGACAACAAGGAACTCGTCGTTGTGATGACCCAGGCCCAGTACATCAAGGCCGTTACCGCCGACTCGTTCCGCACCCAGGGTCGTGGTGGTCGTGGTGTGAGCGGCACCAAGTTGAAGGCTGACGACATCGTGCGTCACGTCATCTTCACCACGTCGCACTCGTACCTGTTGTTCTTTTCCAATCGTGGCCGTGTGTATCGCTTGCGAGCACTCGAGATCCCGGAGCGTGAGCGCACTGCGCGCGGCATCCCGATCGTCAACCTGTTGCCGCTGCAGGCTGGAGAGACGATCCAGGCGATCATCGACACTCGCGAGTTCCCCGGCGAACGCTTCCTCTTCTTCGCAACCAAACAGGGTCAAGTCAAGAAGACGGCGTTCAACGAGTACGACTCGTCCCGCCGCGACGGCTTGATCGCCCTCAAGTTGCGCCCGAAGGACGAGCTCGTCCGCGTGATCGAGACCTCCGGCACCGACGACGTGTTCATGGTGTCGAAGGGTGGTCAGACGATCCGCTTCTCAGAGAAGGTGGTGCGCCCGATGGGTCGCGCAGCCGCCGGTGTGCGCGGCATGAAGCTGCGCGCCAACGACGAGGTGGTGTCGGTGGACGTCGCCAAGAACGACTCGCACATCTTGATGATCACCGAATCGGGTTACGGCAAGCGCACACAGATCAGCAACTTCGCACGCAAGGGCCGCGGCGGTCTCGGCATGATCGGGATCAAACTCACCGGCAAGAAGGGCAGTGTGGTGGCCGCATTCATGGTAGGCACCGACGACGAAGTGGTGATCGTGTCCTCCGG
>JBJTFU010000164.1:0-2534 GCA_046093585.1 Ilumatobacteraceae bacterium
GTTGAACACCAACGACGAGTCGTGCACCACGCACTTCATTCAGTACGGAGGGGTCGAGGGGGTGCGCGGCGATCAGTCGGGCGTGGCCACCATGCTCGACATATTGCGCGAGCGTCGGGATACCGCCGTGTCGATGTTGAATGCGATGCCTGGCGTCAACGTGCACAGTCCGAACGCCACCTTCTATCTCTTCCCCGATGTCACCGACGCGATGGCCGCCAAAGGGATCGACGACCTCGCGGTGTTCGCCGAGCAGGCGCTGCACGCCACGGGCGTGTCGTTCTGTACGCGTCGCCATTTCGGTCGTCCTCAGCCCGATGAGAAGCGCAACTACATCCGCTTCGCGTTCTCGGGTATCAACAATGACCAGATCGAAGAGGGATTGAAGAAGTTCGGCGAGTGGGTGGCCAACTGACGATGGCCAAGGTCGTCATCACCGGCAAGATCCCGCAGGTCGCCGTCGAGCGTTTGCGAGCCGACCACGACGTGACGTCGTGGGATGCCGACGTCACGATCGAGCGTTCTGAGTTGCTCGGACGCGTCAAGGGCGCCGACGCGCTGTTGTCCCTCCTCACCGAGAAGGTGGATGCCGAATTGTTGGACGCGGCCGGCCCGCAGTTGAAGGTGGTGTCCAACGTGGCGGTGGGATACAACAACATCGACGTGAAGGCGTGCACCGATCGTGGCATCAAGGTGACGAACACTCCTGGGGTGCTCACCGAGGCCACCGCAGACATCGCAATGGCGCTGATCCTCGCCTCCACCCGCCGTCTCGCCGAAGGCGAGCGCGTGATTCGATCGCAAACGCCATGGCAATGGGGCATGTTCTACATGCTCGGCATGGGCATCCAAGGCCGTCAGCTCGGCATCGTAGGCATGGGTCAGATTGGTATCGCCACCGCCAAGCGCGCGCGGGCGTTCGGCATGACGATCGCCTACACCAAGCGCACCCCGCTCGACGCAGCGACCAACTCGGAACTCGAAGCCACGCACATGGACTTCGATCAACTGTTGGCCACGAGTGACGTGGTGTCCTTGCACTGCCCGTATTCACCGGACACGCACCACCTGATCAACGCTGCACGTCTGGCACAGATGAAGAAGAACGCCTTCCTCGTGAACACCGCGCGCGGACCGGTGGTGGACGAAGCGGCACTCGTCGACGCGCTGAAGGGTGGTGTGATCGCAGGAGCAGGCCTCGACGTGTTCGAGCACGAACCGAAGGTGCACGAAGGATTGCTCGGCCTCGACAATGCGGTGTTGATTCCGCACCTCGGCTCGGCCACGGTCGAAACACGCACGGCCATGGCCAACTTGGCGGCCACCAACGCGCTCGCGTTCCTCGCCGGCAAGACGCCGCCGAATCCCGTCAACTAGGCGAGGCGCAAACGGATCGGGCCCTTGGCCCGTGACGGATCGACGCGCTTGCCGCCCTGCGTGATCTGGACCGTTCCCGCGTTGTGCAGTCGGCGGGCCGCGCAACGCGCAGGCTCCATCAGGTTCTGCCAGTCGTCGGGACGTACCTGGCGTGCAGCCTCTGATGGGCAGATGGTGGCTCCGCGTGCTCGCGCGCCGAGGAGGGACAGGATCGCGCTTTCGAGTTTCGCATCCACTTCGCGTAGACCCGATTTCGCGCACGCATCCGAGCACCACTTCACTTCGTCCCAGTTGCGTTGCAGTGATCTGCGCGGCGTGATCGCCCGCCCACAACGGGCACAGAACTTCTCGGCGGTCACTTGTCGGCGAGAGCGAGCGCGTCGACGAGAGTGTTCCACGACAGCGTGGCGCACTTGATGCGCACGGGGAACTTCACCACACCCTGCAGTGCCTCGAGATCGCCAAGTTTGACGTTCTCGTCGACCGGTGTCTCGTCGTCTTCGACCGTCATCATGTGCTTGAACTTACGCACGATGGCCTTCACGTCCTCCACCGACTTGCCTTTGACGGCGTTCGTCATCATGCTCGCCGAACTCTGGCTGATGGAGCAGCCCGAGCCACTGAACTTGACGTCGGTCACCACACCGTCCTTCACGTCGAGGAAGATGCGGATTTCGTCACCACAGAGCGGGTTGTGTCCTTCGACGCTGACCGCCGGCGGTTCCAGCTCGCCGCGATTTCGTGGCGTGCGGTAGTGGTCGAGAATGATCTCGCGATAGAGGTCTTCGAGGCCGGCCATGACGATTAGAAGATATCGGACGCACTGTCGAGTGCGGCGGCCAACGAATCGGCTTCCTCGGGGGTGTTGTACAGGTAGAAACTGGCCCGCGCGGTGGCATTGACCCCGAGCAGCTTCATCAGCGGCTTTGCACAGTGGTGACCGGCACGGATGCAGACATTGTGCTCGTCCAAGACCTGGCTGATGTCGTGCGGGTGGATGTCGCGGAAGGCGAAGGAGAAGGTTGCGCCGCGCAGCTCGGGGTTGGCCGGGCCGTGGATCACGAGATCCGCCCCGAATCGCTCATTGAGTGTGTTCATGACGTACGACGACAGTTCGATCTCGTGGCGCCGGACGTTGGCCATGCCGATGCCCATCA
>JBJTFU010000165.1:0-3367 GCA_046093585.1 Ilumatobacteraceae bacterium
CTACGCGTGGGTGCGCTCGTGTGGGACAACGACTACAAGCACCCGGTGGTATTCGCCAAGGAGATCGCCACGCTGGATGTGCTCTCTGACGGTCGCGTCGAGCTGGGGATCGGCGCGGGGTGGATGAAGACCGACTACGACCAGTCGGGAATCCCCTACGACACACCGGGCGTGCGGATCGACCGAATGATCGAAGGCATCCAGGTGATGCGGGGGGCGTTCGGTGACGGCCCATTTTCGTTCAGCGGGAAGCACTATGAGATCGCCAACTACGACGGATTGCCGAAGCCGGTGCAGCGACCGTGTCCACCACTGCTGATCGGTGCAGGCGGCAAGCGCATGCTCACGTTCGCCGCGCGTGAAGCAGACATCGTCGGCATCAACCCCATCCTCACCGCCGGAGCGGTCGGCCCCGAGGCGATTGCGAGCATGGCCGCCGACGTGGTGGACGACAAGGTGCGGCTCGTCAACGACGCCGCGGGTTCACGTCTCTCCTCGATCGAGTTCAACGTGCGCGCATACCTCGTCAACGTCACCGACGACCGTCGACGCACCATCGACGGGCTATCCGCAGGCATGGGTGTGACCGCCGATCTGATCGAAAACTCACCCTTTGCCTTGATCGGTTCGCCGGCCTCCCTGGTAGAGGACTTGCTCGTCCGTCGTGAGCGCTGGGGCTTTTCCTATGTGATCGTTGGCGCAGAAGACGTGGACACCTTTGCCCCCGTCGTCGCCCAACTCGCCGGAAAATGATCAAAAGGTAAGCAAATACCTTGGCGGATCCCGATCGGCGACATAGCCTTGGGGTGGAGTTGCCACGAGGGCGACTCAGTTTGAGAAAAGAGAAAGCAAATGCGCGGTACGGTCAAGTTTTTCAACGCAGAGAAGGGCTACGGCTTCATCTCTCGTGAAGGTGGAAGTGACGTCTTCGTTCACTTCTCCAACATCAAGGCTGAGGGATACCGAACCCTCCAAGAGGGTCAGTCCGTGGAGTTCGACATCGCTCCCGGTCGCAAGGGCGACGAAGCCCAAAACGTCATCGTCGTCTGACGATTCACCACGTCGGGTTCACCGGCGTGACGATCGCACACTCTCGCTCGATCTGCTCGGCTATTGCCATGCACCGCAAGTCGGTGTAGCGCGCGCCGACGATTTGCACACCGGCAGGTAGTCCTTCTGCCATGCCCGCGGACACCACCGCAGCGGGCAGCCCGAGCAGGTTGGGCGGCAACACCGCGCGCATCAACTCGACCGTGGCGATGGCTCCGGCCATGTCGGCGATGTCGGAGTCGTAGACGAACGGCGGCTGCGTCCACACCGGGCATAGCAGGATGTCGAAGTCCTCGAACCAGAGCGACCAACGCCGAGCGATTCCATTGCGCAAGGTTTGGGCGAAGGCCCATTCCGCGAGACCGACGGGAGGATTGGCGTCCTTCGTGAGGTGGAGGAACTTGCGTCCGCCCTCGCCCATCACTGCGTCCAACAGATCGATCTGCAGGGTGAGTTCTCCTGACAGTTGTTGCGACCACACCTGACAAGCGTCCTCGAAGCTCGGTGGTTCGGCTTCGGTGACGGCGTGTCCCTCGCGACGGAGTGCCTCGCCCGCGTTGCGCACCACGTCGGCGATCCCCGGATGCGTGCTGCCGCCCGGAGGAGTCGGCATCACCGCCACGCGCAACTTCTCGCCCGCCTCGAGATCGCGCAGTGCCACGGGAGCACTCATCGGATCGCGCGGGCTGGGGCCGGCGACTGCGAGGAAGCCTTCGCGCACGTCGGCCATTCGCCGGGCCATCACTCCCTGGTTGAGCATCAACTGCGAACTGAGCCCGAAGTCCTCGATCGGAAACGTCTGCGTGTCGGGGATCACTCCGGTCGACGGCTTGATTGACGCGATTCCACAACAATGCGCGGGGTTGCGCAACGACCCGCCGATGTCGTTGCCGAGGCCGATCGGCGACATCCCAGTGGCGAGTGCAGCCCCCTCTCCTCCACTCGAGCCACCGACCGTGCGATCCTGGTTCCACGGATTCTTCGTGCGACCGAACAACGTGGAATCCGTGTGGATACGCAGCCCGAGATCGGGCAAGTTGGTGCGGGCGATCGGTATCGCTCCGGCCGCGTTCATCCGCTCCACCACGGGCGAGGTACTCGTCGGCACCGCCTCGGCCAAGGCAGGAATGCCTTGCGTCGTCGGCAAACCTGCGATGTCGATGTTGTCCTTCACCGTGTAGGGAACACCGTGGAACGGGCCCATGAACTCACCACGTGCCGCCTGGTCGTCGCGCTCTTTGGCGATGCGCATCGCCGACTCGCCGAGCACCCGCACGATGGCGTTGTCCTTGGGGTTCACCTCCTCAATTCGAGCGAGATGCGCCTCCACCAACTCACGGCTGGAAACCTGCTTGTCACGGACGAGCGCGGCCATTTCGAGGGCCGTCTTGGACCACCACGGTGTTGTCATGCCCGCGACCATACAGGCAAGACTTGACCCGATGGAGAGAGCCGAAGGTCGCCCCCGCCTGTTCGTGCACATCGGCACCCACAAGACCGGCACCACCTCCTTCCAGCATTGGCTCCTGCGCCACGAGGCCGAACTGCTCGCACGTTTCGGTCTCGGCGTCTACCACGGTGCCTTTCCCAACAACCGCGAAGTGGGACTCGCCTGCGCATCCACGGATCGCTCCCTTCCGACTCGAGGCATCCCCCAGTGGGTGGACCCCGAGTGGCGCAAACATGTCGCGGATTTGGTCGCGGACCAACTCGAGCGGGACGAAGACCTGGTCCTCTCCTGCGAGGCACTCAGTTTCCTGCGGACCTCGGTCGAAGTCGAGCGGCTGGCACGGATGCTGACCAGTCGAGACGTGTTCATCCTCGTCGCCCTGCGCAATCGGACCGATTTCCTTCGTTCGTGGTCCGAACACCTGCAACGCGACCGCTACAAATTGTCCAGGGATCCCCGTTCGTTCGCCTACGTCGAGCCGGATTCGTGGCTCGCGGACTACGAGGTGCTCCTCAGCGCGTACGGCGCGGTGTTCAGCAACGAACGAGTCCGCACGATCGACTACGACGTCGCAATCGCACAGGATGGGTCGGTGATCCCTGCGCTGATGCGTGAAGTGGTGGGCCCTGATGCGTCGATCCCCGAATGGCGTGGCGCTCGTAAAAACGTCGGCGAGCAGGTTGAACGGTCCAGACAGGAAGCCCGGGAAAGCATGGCAACTCGGTTCGCCAGGTTCGCCCGCCAACCGATCGCGACGACGCGCCGGGTCGTGAACAGGATACGAAACGACGCTAGATACTGATACCCCCTCGGGTATGCTTCGTCCATGACCAAGCGCACCACTCCGAGGTCCTCATCGCCCGAAGA
>JBJTFU010000166.1:0-4138 GCA_046093585.1 Ilumatobacteraceae bacterium
CGCCGGTGGCGTCGGGGTCCAGCGTTCCGGCGTGACCGATGCGCTTCTCACCCAACCGCTTTCGCAGTTTGGCCACGACGTCATGGCTCGTCATTCCCGCAGGCTTGTCGACGATGACGAGTCCGTGACGGGTGGGCGGTCGACGCCTCGCCATCTCTACCGTTCGTCGTCGAGTTGGCGGTTGCGCATCGGATCGTTGCGCAACAGTTCCTCGATCCGGTTCGCTGCGCGAATGGTCTCGTCGGGCTTGAACTGCAGCACGGGCGTCCTGCGGGAATGCACCTGATCGGCGATCGCTCTCTGCAACCGCTTGCGATGTTCGTTCAGCGCCTCGACGATCTGTTCGTCGCCCTCCGAACCCTGGAGCGAGTCGTAGAAGACGACTCCACCGTTCATCTCGGAGTCGACGTCGACGGCAGTGATGGTGACGAATGCCAGTCGGTCATCGTCGATGCGCATCAGTTCGTCGGCGACCACTTCGCGGACGGTCTCGCTCATCCGGGCTGCACGCGGATAACTGTGTCGGCGACTCTTCGAGGACCGACGCGGAGGTTTGCCCATCGTGATTCAGCCTTCCCGTTGATTCACCGTGTCGCCCATCTACGATACGGAGGCCATGGCAGCAAAGCGCGCGGAGATCACCGGCAACGACCCGCAGACGAAGGTGCCGCCCTTCCGCTACACCGCCACACTCGCCAATCAGATCGAATCCAAGTGGCAGGACCGTTGGGACGACCAAGGCACCTTCCACACGCCCAATCCCGCTGGGCCCCTCGGCGACCCTGCGCGCGTGGCAGGGCGCGAGAAGTTGTTCGTGATGGACATGTTCCCCTACCCGTCGGGGGCCGGACTGCACGTGGGTCACCCACTCGGCTACATCGCCACCGACGTCTATTCGCGATTCAAGCGGATGATGGGGATGAACGTGCTGCACACGCTCGGTTACGACAGCTTCGGCCTGCCCGCCGAGCAGCACGCGATCGTCACCGGAATCCACCCGCGGATCAACACGGAGTCGAACATCGCCAACATGCGGCGTCAATTGCGCCGACTCGGTCTCGGACACGACCAGCGACGAAGCGTGAGCACCACCGACGAGGACTACTCCCGCTGGACGCAGTGGATCTTCCTCCAGATCTTCGACTCGTGGTACGACACCGATACCGGACGCGCCCGACCGATCAATGAACTGATCGCGCTGTTCGAGTCGGGAAAGCGTGACACCGGTAACGGATCTTGGACGTCACTCTCTCCCAAGGAGCGTGGCGAGGTTCTCAACCGTCACCGCCTGGTGTATCTCTCCGATGCACCCGTCAACTGGTGCCCCGGACTCGGCACGATCCTCGCCAACGAGGAGGTCACTGCGGAAGGTCGCAGCGACATCGGCAACTACCCCGTGTTCAAGCGCAACATGCGGCAGTGGACGATGCGCATCACGGCATATGCCGACCGTCTAATCGAAGACCTCGATCGTCTGGACTGGCCGGAACCGATCAAGCTGATGCAACGCAACTGGATCGGTCGCAGCGAAGGGGCACGCGTGCGGTTCGCCTCCTCGGCCGGCGAAGTGGAGGTGTTCACCACCCGACCCGACACCTTGTTCGGCGCCACCTTCATGGTGCTGTCGCCCGAGCATCCGCTCGTCGAGCGACTCATCAGCGACGACCGTCGTGCGGCCGTGCGCGACTACCAAGAGCGGGCCCGCTCGCTGAAGGATGCAGATCGTCAGGACGACACGCGGGACAAGACGGGCGAGTTCATCGGCGCGTACGCCACGAACCCGGTCAATGGCCACCAGATTCCGATCTGGATCGCCGACTACGTGCTGATGGGCTACGGCACGGGAGCGATCATGGCCGTCCCCTCCGGCGACCAGCGCGACTTCGAGTTCGCCCGCACCTTCGACCTGCCGATCATCGCCACCCAGCGACCGCCAGATTCATGGTTCGCAGATCGCGGGATCGAACCGACGCTCGACTGCTCGGCGTGGCCCGAGGCGTTCGTCGGCGAGGGCGACTATGTCAATTCTCGGAACGCGACGCTCACACTCGACGGCCTGGGCAGCATGGCGTCGGCGATCAGCGCGATGAACGTCTGGCTCGAGTCGAACGGATGCGGCACGTCGGCGATCACCTACAAGCTGCGCGACTGGCTCTTTTCTCGCCAGCGCTACTGGGGCGAGCCCTTCCCCATCGTCTACGACGAACATGACATGCCGGCCGCCGTGCCCTTCGCGGCACTTCCCGTTCGCCTGCCCGAGTTGGACGACTTCAAACCACAGGCTCTCGACCCGCACGACGACGTCACCGAGCCGATTCCGCCTCTCGCACGAGTGCAGGAGTGGGTGAACGTCGACCTCGATCTCGGCGACGGCACCAAGCGTTACCGACGTGAGGTGAACGTGATGCCCCAGTGGGCAGGATCGTGTTGGTACGAGTTGCGCTACCTCGACCCCACCAACGACCAGGCCTTCGTCGACAAGGACGTCGAGCGTTACTGGATGGGTCCCAAGCATGAGGGCCATACCGGTGGTGTCGATCTCTACGTCGGTGGCGTGGAACATGCCGTGCTGCACTTGCTGTACTCGCGCTTCTGGCACAAGGTGCTCTTCGACCTCGGTCATGTCTCGAGCGTCGAGCCGTTCCATCGACTCTTCAACCAGGGCTACATCCAGGCCTACGCCTACCGCGACTCACGCGGCCAGACGGTTCCCGCCAACGAAGTGGACGAGCGAGACGGCACGTACTGGTTCGGTGCAGAACGAGTCGCCCGCGAGTACGGCAAGATGGGCAAGAGCCTGAAGAACGTCGTCACACCCGACGAGATGTACGACGAGTTCGGTGCCGACACCTTCCGTCTCTACGAGATGTCGACCGGTCCGCTCGAAGCATCACGGCCATGGAACACGCGAGACGTCATCGGCATGCAGCGATTCCTCCAGCGCGTCTGGCGAAACCTCGTCGATGAGGACACCGGAGCGCTGCGCGTGTCGAACGACTCCGCCCCGGTCGCACTCCTCCGCGAGACGCACAAGACGATCGCCGGCGTCGCCGCCGACATGCAGAACCTCCGCTTCAACACCGCGATCGCCAAGTTGATCGAGTTGAACAACGTGCTCACCGCACACGTCAACGAGCACGGTTCCACTCCACGCGAAGTGGCGCTCCCGCTCGCGCAGATGCTCTCGCCCCTGTGTCCGCACGTGGGTGAGGAACTGTGGGAGCGGCTCGGCAACGACGGCACGGTCACCTACGTGGACTTCCCGGTGGCCGCCCCCGCGCTGCTCGTCGAAGACACGATCGAGATTCCCGTACAGGTGAACGGCAAACTCCGCTCCAAGGTCACCGTGGACTCGGGCGCACCTGATGAGACGATCAAGCAGCTGGCCCTCGCCGACCCGAAGATCGTGGCGATCGTCGGCGACGCTCAGCCGAAGAAGGTGATCGTCGTGCCGCAGAAGCTGATCAACATCGTCCTGTAATCAAGTCAACTGCGTGATCAGTGATTTGTCGGGCTTGCCCGTCATCACCGCCACCACTCGCTGCACTCCGCGCGCCGACCATTTGCGCAGGTGATCATCCGTGGCCTCGAGCAGGGCTGCATCCAACGGCACCCACACCGAAGCCTCGACGCGGCCGGCTGCGATGTCGAGTATCTCATCCACCCGAGGGTGCGACGCCCGCACGTTGAGCCCATCGGCATGATCAACGGCGATGCGAGCCAACTCCGGCGAATTCACACCGACGATGATCTTCGGCCGAGGGGTCGGAGAGGGAAACCCAGCGAATAGTTGGTCACGATCATCCGACCAGATGCCCTTGATCACCTCGATCTGCTCCACCAACGCACGGTGACGATCACTCAGCGCAGCAGGAACGGAGAGACCTGCAGCGACGAGTTCGTTGGCGAAGGTCGACGTAGGAGATGCGCCAGCGCCGATGCCAAGAATGAATCTGCCGCCACTCATCTGCTGGATGGTTGCGGCAGCATTCGCGAGCACCACTGGGTGCCGCAACTGAGCGTTGGCAACCAACGAGCCAAGACCAACTCGAGACGTGGATGCGGCCAACCCGCCGAGCGTGGTGAAGCACTCAGGCATCGACGGAGAATTCATCGACTGGCCAGAGAGATGATCTGC
>JBJTFU010000167.1:0-2823 GCA_046093585.1 Ilumatobacteraceae bacterium
CAACGAGAAGGCAGCGGCCATCATCGATGGATCGTTCGCTCCGTTCGAAGGCCCGGTCATGGATCAGGATGGCAAGGAAGTGGTGGCAGCCGGTTCGCGTCCAGAACTTCTGGACCTGCTCGGCATGAGCTACTTCGTCAAGGGAGTTATCGGTTCTCCACAGGGCTGATTCCCTCACATGAATGACGCCTCTCACGAGGTAGCGCAGGGGCCACACCACTTCGGAGGTGTGGCCCCTAGTGCGCTATCTGCACACCACATCTTCAAACGCTTTCCGGGCGTGCTCGCCAACGACGACGTCGACTTCGACGTTCGACCCGGCGAGGTGCACACGCTCCTCGGGGAAAACGGCGCCGGAAAGAGCACACTCGCTGCGATCCTCTGCGGGCTGTATCAGCCCGACTCCGGTCATCTGGAGCGCAACGGCAAACCGATGCACCTACCGTCGCCTCGCGCCGGACTGCATCACGGCATCGCCATGGTGCACCAACACTTCCGACTCGTGGAGCGCTTCAGTGTGTCGGAAAACGTCATCTTGGGTAGTCGCGACCTCGACTATCGACTGAATCGCAAACTGATCAACGACAAGGTGGCCGCGGTCGCTGAGTCCTACGGACTGCCGATCGATCCGAACGCGGTCGTCGGTGATCTCTCCGTCGGTCAACGCCAACGTGTCGAGATCGTCAAGGCCCTCTATCAAGGCGCGGAGATCCTGCTCCTCGACGAGCCGACCGCAGTCCTCGTGCCTGACGAGGTCGACAAGCTGTTCGACAATGTGCACGCAATGACCACGGCCGGCAAGTCCATCGTCTTCATCAGCCACAAGCTCGGCGAAGTGGTCGCCATCTCCGATCGCGTCACGGTATTGCGCAACGGGCGCGTCACCGGACACGTGTCGGGGAAGGGAACGGCAGACGCCCGCGAGCTCGCGCGCCTCATGGTCGGGCGCGACATCGAATTGAATCCGCAACGCGCATCCCATCCGATCGGCCACGAGGTGCTGCAGATCCGCAACCTCGGCCTTCGCGTCAACGAGGTCGACGTGCTCTCCGACGTGTCGTTCAACGTGCACGAAGGGGAAATGGTTGGCATCGCCGGAGTCGCCGGGAACGGCCAGCGTGAGCTTGCCGACACGATCGCGGGCCTCATCTCGCCGACGAACGGATCGATCACCATCGCCGGTGCCATGACCACCGATCGAGGTCCGATCCAGGCACGCGAAGTCGGCCTCGCCTACGTTCCCGAGGATCGCCTCGGCATGGGTCTCGTTCCGTCGATGTCGATCCTCGACAATTTGCTCCTCACCCGTGACCGCCAGGTGCTCGTCGATCGCGCGTCGGTGCGACCCGAGGCCACGCGGCTCATCGACCAATTCGAAATCAAGGCCAACGGGCCGGATCATCTCGCCCGCAAGCTGTCCGGTGGCAACGCACAGAAGGTGTTGCTCGCCCGCGAACTCTCCGGGGGTCGCACGGCGACCAAGCTGCTCGTCGTCTGCTCGCCGACGCGAGGGCTCGACGTCGGAGCCATCGAGACGGTGCGCAGGCTGCTGAACGATGCACGCAGCGCGGGCCAGGCGATCCTGCTCATCTCCGAGGACTTAGATGAGGTGATGTCGCTGGCCGATCGCATTCTCGTGTTGTATCGAGGTCGGATCGTGCACGAAACCCAAGGTGAGAATGCGTCGCTGTCCGAGGTTGGTGCGGCGATGGCGGGCGTGCTCGAGGGGAGCCACTAGCCATGAGGATTCCGGTGCGCGTCGTGTTCGAGCAGCGAGGCGAGGCGCCCAAGCGCCTGTCCGCGATCGTGCCCCTCGTGAGCGTCGCCGCTGCGTTGTTCTTCGGTGCGCTGTTCCTGCTGGCAACCGGATACTCCCCGTGGGACACCTACACCAACATGGTGAGTGACAGCTTCGGTTCGTCGCGTGGACTCACCGACACGCTTGCGTTGTCCACCGTGCTCATCTGCACGGGCATCGCGGCGGCATTCGCCTTCCAGATGAACGTCTACAACATCGGTGGTGAGGGTCAGCTCTACCTCGGCATGATCGGTGGTGCGTGGGCGGGAATCGCCCTCGGTGACAACCTCCCGTCGCTCGTCATGGTTCCCCTCGTTCTCGCCTTCGGTGCCCTCGGCGGGGCCGCGTGGATCTTCGTGCCGGCCTTCGTTCGCTCGCGGCTCGGCACGAGCGAGATCGTCTCGACGCTCCTGTTGACCTACGTCGCCTCCAGCCTCATCGACTACGTGATCTATACGCCTGGCAGCTTCTTTCGCAATCCGAACACCGCGTTCCCCCAGGGTCGGCTCGTGGCGGCATCAGCCAAGTTGGATCCATTCGGCGACACCCGTCTGTATCCGACGATCGTGCTTGCAATCGTCGTGGCCGTCGCCCTGTACTGGATGGTCAAGCGCACGGAGTTCGGCTACCGCATCAAGGTGATCGCCGACTCGCCGAGGGCGGCCCACTACGCCGGCATCAGTGCCAAGCGCACGACGATGTCGGTGATGCTGATCTCCGGCGCGCTCGCCGGTCTTGGTGGGGCACTGCTCATCGTCGGCCCCTACGGCAAGATCGAACCGAGCATCGTGAACCTGGGTTACGGCTATGCGGGCATCGTGATCGCGGCACTCGCACGCAACAACCTCGCCGCCATCGTCGTGAGTGGCATCTTGTTCTCCGGCCTGCGCGTCGGGGGAGAGAAGCTCCAGATCTCGACTGACACCCCGATCCACATCGGCGTGATGCTGCAGGGAGCGATACTCCTGTTTGCGCTCGGCGGCGAGGCCTTCCGCCGATATCGCATCAGGCTCGTGAAGGTGCAG
>JBJTFU010000168.1:0-6039 GCA_046093585.1 Ilumatobacteraceae bacterium
AACCCGTCGCTGTTCGTCGGCGCGGCACTCACGGCAACCAGCATCGGCATCACGGCGCGCGTCTTTGGTGATCTTCGCGCATTGTCGACCGCAGAAGCCCGGACCGTCCTCGGCGCGGCGGTCACCGACGACGTACTCGGACTCATCATCCTCACCGTCGTCACTCGCATCGTCCAGCAGGGATCGGTCGACGTGGCGACGGTGTCATCGACGATCGGTCTCGCCGTCGGGTTCCTCGTCGTCTCCGGTGTCATCGGCATCGTGGCGTTCCCGGTGCTGTTGCGACGCGTCGGCTCGGTGTCGCGCTCGCGCGCGACCATTCCCGTCGTCGCCATCGCCCTCGTGCTTGCGTTCTCCGTACTTGCCGACGTCGCGAATCTTGCACCGATCATCGGAGCGTTCGTCGCAGGACTCGGATTGCGTCGAGTGGCGGTCCACGAACGAATCGAGCGCGACTTGTCGTCGCTCGGACAAGTCTTCGTCCCGGTGTTCTTCCTGTACATCGGCATCAGCACGGACGTCACCGCGATGTTCGATGCTCGCGTCCTTGCCGTCGCGCTCCTGCTCGCGGTCCTCGCAATCGTCGGCAAACTGCTGTCGGCCTTGGGGGCGATCGGAACTCCGAGCGACAAGTGGGTGATCGGCTTTGGCATGCTTCCACGCGGCGAAGTCGGCCTCATCTTTGCCACGATCGGCCTCAGCGTCGGGGCCTTCGACGACGAGCTCTATGGATCGATCCTCGTCGTCGTTCTCGTCACCACGCTCATCGCACCACCGCTCCTACGGTGGCGACTCGGCGCGACGACGACGACCGACGTCGTCGAAGATGCGACTCCCGAACCCGCCCAGGGCTGGCTGACGATCGACGATGGCCACGTCGTCCTCCACGGCCGGCCGCCGACGTCGGCACTGACGACCCTTGCCCTCGACGCTGCAGCGATGGTCGTCGATGCCCGACCGTCGAATCAGCTTCTCGACTGGTTCGCCTCCCATCGCAACTCTGCCGTCACGTGGTCAAGTGACGCGACGCTGCGACTGACGACGGTGCTCCGCAACGGCTCGGCTCGAAGTTGGCGCCTACTGGACACGATCGGTTTCATCCAGCGCGCGTTGCCGGAGCTCGCCGAGGCGATGGCTGCACGGGCGAGCGACTCAACGGAACTCGATCCGACACACGCGCTCCACTTCCCGACCGTCGAAGCAATCGTCGCCCAGACCCAGGTTCAAGACTCCGACAGCGACGACCTCGTCCTTGCCGCCTTTGCTCGCGACATCTCAGACTCCGGCGCGGACGGTCTCGGCGCGCTTCGCCGACTCGACCTTGGACTGAACGAGATTTCCGCGATCGCCCTCGTGCTCGACGGATGCGCGATGTTGCGCACCATCGTCACCACCGAACCCATGCAGATCGACCAGCGCCTGATCAGCCAACTTGCCAACCACCTGCGCAGCCCACGAATCGTGGAGCAATGTCGTCAGCTCACGTCCGCCCGTGGCGATTTCAACGATCGCCAGTACGGTGCTCTCATCGAAATCGTCGCCGAGATCCAAGAAGTCCTCACCCACCCAGAACTCATGCACAGCGAATCCAACACCGTCCTCGAATCGCGCATCAACGCCGCCAAGGCGCTCACGGCCGACACTGCGTTGACCCTGCGCATCTCGAACGCGCCTGCGAGCTATGCGCTGAACCACTCGCCCGAAGAAATCCTCGCCCACGCACAACTCGTCGAGCCGTGTCCGCGAGCGGGTCAAGTGCGGGTTGCAGTTTCTCCAGGCAAGGGCACCGGAACGTGGACGATCAACGTCGCCACTCGAGACCGCACTGCGCTCCTCGCGCGCGTCGCCAGGGTGCTTGCGGACTGCAACCTCGAAGTCGTCACCGCCGACATCGCCACGTGGGAAGACGGAGCCGTCCTCGACGTCTTCACCGTGAAGGCCGATACTCAACCGTCGGTCGGCGAGCTCACCTCGCGCATCGAAGGCGCACTCGTGTGGCGTTCGGTATCCCCGAGCGACGAACCGCTGAACCTCACCGCGTCTTGCGACAACGACGCCCACCCGTGGCACACCGTGTTGCGCATGAGTGGCCCGGACCGACATGGACTGCTTCGCGACGTGACTGCGACGTTGTCCAAACTCCACGTGGTCATCCACCTCGCCCGAATTTCGACCGATGCGGCGACGGTGCGCAACGAGTTCGAGGTGTCCGATCGCCACGGACGCAAGCTGACCCAAGACGAGTCAGCCGCGGTCGTCAAGGCTCTTCGCTAGTCGCCCTCGTGGCGTAGAGTCGGGGAGGTGACGACCGTGGAGAGCGCGCCCGCAACAACCGAACGCTGGACGAACCAGTGGAAGGAACTCTACGAAGAGGTCATCAACACGGGCTTGTGCACGGGATGTGCAGGATGCGTCGTGTCGTGCCCTCACGAAGTGATCGGCTACACCCACGAAGAGGGCCACTACAAGCCCTTCCACCTCGAGGAAGAACTCGGAAAGGACAACTGCGTCCACGGTGAAAAGGGCTGCACGAGTTGCACCCGGGCGTGCCCTCGGTTCAGGACGTGGGAGCAGGATGCCGACATGCACCTGTTCGGAAAGACCCGCGACGACAACGCGATGTATGGCCAATACCGCCAGCTCCTGCTGTGCCGAGCCGGTGACGCCGAGACCCACGACAAGGGTCAAGACGGTGGTTTCGTCGGCGCCATGCTGATCTGGCTGCTGCAGCACGACTACATCGACGCTGCACTGACGAGCTTCCTCGAAGGTGACGGCACGTCGTGGAAGGCGCGACCGGGTCTCGCTCGCAACCGCGAAGAGGTGCTCGCCTCCTCCGGCAGTCGCTACACGTACTCGGCGAACACCCTCGCGCTGAAGGAAGCGCAAGAGGCCGGGCTTTCCCGACTCGCACTCGTCGGGATGAGCTGCCAGTCCTCGGTCCTCCCGGTGATGTGGAAGCGCAAGGTCGGCAAGACCGGCAAACCGTTCCTCTTCAACATCGGTCTCCTGTGTTCCAAGACCTTCGACGATGCGATCTTCGAGGAACTCTTCCTGGCCAAGTACGGCCTGCGCAAGGAAGAGATGGTCAAGATGAACATCAAGGGCGTGTTCCAGATTTGGATGAAGGACGGCTCGTATCACGAGATCGACCTCAAGGAATGCCACAAGTGGACGCGCGAAGGCTGCAAGATGTGCCCAGACTTCGCCGCCGAACACGCCGACATCTCCACTGGCGGAATCGGAGAAGACAACGCCTGGACTCTGTGCGTAGTGCGCACCGAGCTCGGTGAAGAGGTCATGAATCGAATGATCAAGGACGGCACCGTGATTGCTCGACCGGCCGAAACTGACGCCACTGCCATGAAGTTGCTGCGCACGCTCAGCATCGTCAGTCGTCGCCGGTGGCCAGACTTCGCGGATCGTTCACCGGTCGTTGGCGTACCACCACCGAAGAAGAAGGCCGACGGCACCGCGCCTGCGGCGCACTGACCATCACTTCGCCAGGCGTACCGCCTTGGCGATCACCGAGTCGAGCATCTTTTCGGTCAACTTGCCCGTGAAGGTGTTCTGCTGGCTCGGGTGATAGCTGCACACGATCGTCACCGTCTTCGTCTTCACCACCACGCCATGCCCGAACTTGGGCCGCGGCGAAATCTCGAGGAGGTCGCACATCGACTGCAGTGCAATGGATCCAAGACAGATGACGACGCGCACGTTCGACAGCGCCTCGAGCTCCCGTTCGAGATACGGCGCGCATCGCTTCTTTTCCGCGGGCGTCGGCTTGTTCTGTGGAGGCGCGCAGCGGACCGCCACGCTGACCCACGTGTTCTTCAACTGCAAGCCATCGCCACGAGCGCTCGATTGGGGTTGGTTCGCGAGTCCCGCCTTGTGCAACGCACGAAACAGCCACTCTCCACTGCGATCCCCGGTGAACACGCGACCCGTTCGGTTCGCACCATGAGCACCCGGGGCGAGCCCGAGGACGAGGATTCGTGCGAGTGGATCGCCGAAACCGGCGATGGGCTTGCCCCAGTAGTCGTCGTTCGCATATGCGGCGCGTTTGTCCTTGGCGACCTTCGAACACCACTTGACGAGCCGCGGACACTTCGTACAGGCATGGATGTCACGCTCGAGCTGGATCAACGATGAATGAACTGATCGCTGGGATGGTGTAGCCACTGCACCGCACGATAGTTTGATCGACACACATGGCTCGCGATCAGGCGCCCACCCTCGTGTTGCTGGTGCGACACGGACGAACCCCGACGACCGGCAAGGTCCTCCCTGGTCGGGCGGCTGGTCTGCACCTCGCCGAGAGTGGCGTCGCCGAGGCGCAGCGCGCGGCGCAACGCATCGCAGAAATCGGCACCGTGGCGGGTGTCTACGCCTCCCCACTCGAGCGAGCCCGCGAGACCGCGGCACCGATCTCCCAGGCGACGAAACGAACCACGCACATCCACAAGGGACTCCTGGAATGCGACTTCGGCGACTGGACCGGAGCGCCACTCACGCGCCTGATGAAGAAGCCCGAATGGACGACGGTGCAGAAGGCGCCGAGCACGTTCCGCTTCCCGAACGGCGAAAGCTTTCTCGAAATGCAGACCCGAATGGTCAGTGCGATCGACGACATCCGCTCCCGCCACCCTGGCAAGGTCGTCGTGTGCGTGTCGCACGCAGATCCGATCAAGGCGGCGGTCGCACACGCGATGGGGACGCACATCGACCTGTTCCAGCGCATCGTGATCAGCACGTGCTCGATCACCGCAATCCTCTATTCATCCAGTGGTCCAGTCGTGCTCGGCGTCAACCTGACGGGCGGATCACTGAAGGATCTCCGCCCGTCGTGAGCACATACTTCGAATCCGACGACGTGGACGCGTTCACCACCGCCGCGATCGGCGAACCGGGCAGTCGGACCTTCTACCTCCAGATTCGAAGCCAAGGTCGCCACATCACCATGAAGTGCGAAAAGCAGCAGGTGGCGGCCCTGTCGCAGTACATACGACAACTCCTTGCCGATGCACCTGACGTCCAGGAACGTCCACTTGACGACGCCATGCAGATGAGCACACCGCTCGACGTCGAATTCGTCGTCGGCACCGTCGGCATCGCCTATGACCCCCGCAACGACCACATGGTGATCCAGATCGACGAAATGCGCGACGACGAGGCGTTCACCGAAGGCGAAGACGACGAGGTCGGCCGGGTTCGCGTCTACATCTCTCGTGGGCAGGCGGCGGCCTTCTGCGAGCATGCCGACGACGTCGTCTCGGCAGGTCGACCCGCATGCATCTTCTGTGGCCGACCCAAGAACGTCGATGGTCACGCGTGTCCACGAATGAACTGAGCGACGTCGACTTCCTCCTTGCGGGGGATCTCACGGTGCTCGGCCGAATGCCTCACAGCAGCAACGCGACCCTGCTCTGCTCGATCACCCATGCCGAGCGCACCGACCGAGTCATCTACAAACCACTCAAGGGCGAGCGTCCGTTGTGGGACTTTCCTCCTGGTCTTCATCGCCGCGAGGTTGCCGCCTACCGACTGGCAACGTCGATGGGCTTCGACATCGTGCCCCCGACCGTATTGCGTGACGGGCCGTTCGGAGAGGGCTCCGTCCAGTTGTTCGTCGAACACGATCCGAACCTGCACTACTTCACCTTGTTCGAGTCGCGCGAGGAGTTGCACGATGCACTCACGGTGATCTGCGCCTTCGACATCGTCGCGAACAACACCGACCGCAAGGCCGGACACGTGATCGTCGACTCGAGCGACCACGTCTGGGGAATCGACCACGGCGTCTGTTTCAGCGCGGACTTCAAGTTGCGCACCGTGATCTGGGAGTTCGCCACCGAGGAGTTGCCGGCGCCGATCAACGACGCGGTCGCAGAAATCGCCGACACCGTGCCACTCGACGTCGCAGCACTCCTGTCCGACGACGAGATCGAGGCGCTCCAGGAACGGGCCTCGTGGCTTCGTGAGGGTGGCCACTTCCCCGTGGACCAATCCGGCACTCGCTATCCGTGGCCCCTCATATGA
>JBJTFU010000169.1:0-11051 GCA_046093585.1 Ilumatobacteraceae bacterium
AGATGCCACTGCATGGCGAGAGCCTCGCGTACACCTTCGGTGGCCCGACGGCGAAACGACGTTCGGTTCCGCAGTACTTCGAAATGATGGGGCACCGCGCGATTTGGTCCGACGGCTGGAAGGCCGTCACCTTCCACGACCAGGGCGTGCCGTACGACAAGGACACCTGGGCGCTGTTCGACCTCGAACGCGACTTCTCCGAGATGCATGACCTGTCGAGCAAGGAACCCGAGCGGCTCGCCGCGATGGTCGAGATGTGGTGGTCGGAGGCGAGACGCTTCGGCGTGTTGCCACTGGACGACCGCGGCATCGAGATTTTTGGTCAACGGGCACGGCCTGGGTCGCCGCACTATGGATCGACCTACACCTACTACCCACCCGTGGCGCACATCCCGTCCGATGCGTGCCCGATGCTGTCCGGTCGCGCATGGACGATCGAGGCGGACGTCGAGATTGGCGACGCGCCCGTCGAAGGCGTGGTGTATGCGCGTGGCAGCCACAACCTCGGTCATTCGTTGTTCGTCAAGGACTCGACGTTGCACTTCGTCTACAACGCGCTCGGCAAGATCCAACGGGCGAGCGCGCCGATCACGCTCACGCCCGGACGCCACGTCATCGGTGCGCGGTTCGATCGCACCGACAACACGGGCGAGTTGTCGATCTTCGTCGACGGCAACGATCTCGCGAGCGCGCACATTCCGGTGATCATGCGCATCCTCGGATCCATGGGGATGGACCTCGGTTGTGATCGTCTCTCACCCGTCGCCCCCGATTACGCGGGCCCGTTCCCGTTCACCGGCACCATTCATCGGGTGCACTTCGAGGTTCGGAGCAGAATGACCAAGCAGGACACGGAGGCACGTGCCCGTGTCGAAGCCTCGAGGGAGTAGTAGATGAGCGAGATAGCCCACGAATCATTGTGCAGACGTCTCGCCGCGGTTCGCTCCCTGTACGACCAGGCGCTCGAGACCATGTCGATCGAGCACGTCAACTACGTGGAGCGCGACGACGTGCTCCCGATCGCGTTCAGCCTCTTCCACATCACCAACATGGTGGACGCGTCACACATGTTGATCACGGGCGAAGCGCCGATCTGGAACGACGACTGGAACGCACGCGTTGCACCGACGATTCCCGATCACGGGAAGCACCGCACGGTCGGCGAGATGACGGCACAGCGCATCGGCAACTATGAAGAGTTCAAGGAATATTTCGCGGCAGTGTTCGACCGCACCCAGTCATGGTTGGCTGCGCTCGATCCGTCTGAGCTTCACCGCGTGGTGATCTCGAGGCCGTTCCCACCGCAGATCGCCTCGACGTTCAGCGCTCGCGCGGCGGGCGAGCAGGGCATCACCGTGCTCGACGCGGTGGAGTGCTGGGTGTACCAACACGCGCTTCGGCACATGGGTGAGATCGAGTTTGCTCGCGGCTTCGTCGGCTTGGAGGGCATGACGTCGTAACGACGCCAGCAATGTCTTGCTGCTAGACGCAGTGGTTGATGATCGTGCCCACGCCCTCGAGGGTGGTCTCGATCACGTCGCCGGGCTGCAGGTACTTCGGCGGCTTCATGCCGTGACCCACGCCGAAGGGCGATCCCGTATAGATCAGGTCGCCACTGCGCAACTCGACGATGCTCGAGAGGAACGCGACTACTTGGTCGATCGAGAAGATCATGTCGTGGATCTCGGTGCTCTGGCGTTGCTCGCCGTTGACCGAGCAGCCGATCGTCAAGGTGTCGCGGCGCGGGTGCTCATGCACGTCGCCCACCCATGGGCCGATCGGGGAAAAGCCGCGACGGCTCTTGCCGAGGCTGAATTGCGGTGGCGTGCCCGCGTACTGCAAACCGCGGTCGGACACGTCTTGTCCGGCGCACAGGCCGGCGATGTGGTTCCACGCCTCGGAGGCGGGAATGTCACGACCGCCCTTGGCGATCACCACCACCACTTCCGATTCGTAGTCACACGTCTCGCCGACGATCGTCACGGTGCCGGTGGGCGAATTGAGCGAACTCGGGAACTTGGCGAACACGAGCGGCTGGTTCGGGATCGGGCTGTTCATCTCTTCGGCGTGCTTGCGGTAGTTCAGGCCGACGGCGAAGAGTTGGCTCGGGCGTGGAATCGGGCAGTCGAGTTCGGTGAGTTGCACGGGTCGCGAAGCGCCATTCGCCAGGTCGTCGAGCCGCGTGCGCAGTTCGTCCCAGTGCGCGATGCACTGCATCGGGTCCGCGGGAAGGCCGAGGGTGCGCTCGATGTCGACGGCTTGCGGTTGACGATCGTCGCCGAAGAACGCGTGCGCGCGACCGCCGATCGAGCCGAAGCGCAGCATCACTTGCCCTGTCCGCGCTGCTTGGCGCGCAATTCCTTCTCGCGCTGCTTGCGCTCGGCACGCAGGCGCTTCTTCTCTGCCACGTCGGCACTCTCCGTCGTGGTCGCGGGAGCCGCCGACGATTGCGAGGTCGGAATCTGGAAGCGCTCGTCGTTGGCGACGAGTTTGCGGAAACCGCCGAGACCGACGGAGAACTGGATGGCCATCATGCGCACGGCATCCAGACCGAACTCCTCGATCAACTTCGGCAACGCCATTTGCAGGTCTTCGTAACTCGGGTCGTCGGAGCGGTCGCCGAGCATGTCGATGGCCTTGTTGGTGGCGGCCTCGCCGAGCACGACACCGGTGTCGAGGTGCGCGCGTCGCGTCTTCATCGCCTCGCGCAGGCGTGCGCCGAGTGTCGTCGGCTCGTCGAATGCGCCGGCGGGAAGGGCGAGCATGCGCGCGAGCGGATCGCGCACCTTCTCGTCAGCTGCGAGGGCCATGGCGGCGAGTGACTCGTCCGAAATCGAACCAATGACGGCTGCGTACCGACGTTCGAGGAGGATGCCGTCGCGGGAGGTGCTTACTGCCATGTTCGTTCCTTTTCCTGGGGCCGTTCGGCGCGTGATCGAAAGCGATACGGCGCCGAAACGAGTGGTTCAGTGTGGCACGACACGGGGCGCATCACTACCCGAAACCTGATTCTCGACGTCGTGATGGAAGGCGATGGACTGTGACGGACTGGAATGATGGTGACGTGGGTGTGGCAAAGGGAGCGACGCCGGCGATCACCGCGCTGGTCAGCAGCGGCATCGCGCACTCGGTGCACCATCTCGCGGTCGTGCCCGGTGAGGAGGGTTTCGGCAAAGCCGCGGCGCGCTCGCTTGGTGTCGACGAAGAGCGGGTGTTCAAGACCTTGCTGGCTCGTGCGGACGGCACGCCGGTGGTCGCCATCGTGCCGGTGAGTGGCAACCTCGCGCTCAAGAGCCTCGCTCAGGTGATGGCGGCGAAGCGCTGCGAGATGATGGAGCCTCGCGATGCTGAGCGCTTGACGGGTTACGTCGTGGGTGGAATCAGCCCGCTCGGCCAGCGCCAGCCGTTGGCCACCGTGCTCGACCACTCGGCGCTCGGATTCGCCACCATTTTCGTCAGCGGTGGGCGTCGCGACCTCGACATCGAACTGTCGCCGCAGGACCTGGTGGCGCTGTGCGACGCGCAGGTGGCTTCGATCAGCGGTTGATGAGTCCGTGAATCTCGCGCACCACCATCTGGTGCGAGGCGCCCACTTCCACGTCGCCGAGTGAACCGCTCGCCCCGGTGTTCGACGTCCAGGTGACGTGCCAGCGAATGGCGAGCGACGCGGCGAACACGTCGTTCGGTCGGCCCGCAGACGAGTGGCGGTAGGTGTACATGCACGGTGACGGGAGGTGATCACCGAAGGCCTCCATCCACGGAATGCCCGGCCCCGTGCACTCGGTCGTGTCGCGCTCGCCGTCACCTGGATCGAAGATCAGCTTCTTCGGCGTGGCGGTCGTGGTCACGATGAGTGGGCCGCTCGGCGTGGGCACCCACGCGGTGGCGCGCACGGGAATCCACAGCAGAGGGTTCACCCAGAACCATGTGCCGACCTTCACCACGCCGCGCCGCGCGGGCGGTGCGAACTCGCCCCATGGTGCAGGAATGTTGTCGTAGACGACCGCCGATGCTTGGTGGGCGAGCGTGTCGGGGCTCACCTCGGGAACCCAGTGATACGAACTCGACTCGTCGGCGCACGCGTGGTCGTACAACCGGTAGTCGATTCCGTTGGCGTCGCGGCGCACTTCTTCGAATACGTCCATGCCGGGATCCCGCGTGTCGACGGGTGACCACTCACACGACGAGCTTGTTCCCGGGGGTGCACCGAAACTGACGCCGGCCATGATCTGCGAGCCGCTGACACCGGCGAGTGTGGTTCCACCGCCGTCGCTCGCGGTGGTGGGCTGCGCGAAGAGTGCCATGACCAACGTCGTGATCAGCAGGCGTCGCGTTCGATGGCGTACCGCGTGACTTGTTCCGAGAACCACTTCCACCTCCCTTCGTGCAGGTGCATGGACCAGTTCGAGAAGATCGAGATGGCCCGTGCGTTGAACACGATGTGTGCGCCGGGGATCGTGCGCGTGTCGTACAACACGAGTGCGTCGTACACGCACGTCGAGACCTCAGCCACACCCACACTCGTCACACGAATCGACGTCACCGTCGGGTGGAAGTCGCCCTTGCCGGCGATCGTGCGCAACCCGAAGTCGATGCGTTCCCTCATCAGTGCGCGCAACTCGCGGTCGTACGGACTCTCCGGCACGGCGAGACGTTCGTAGTCGCACCGTTCGGGGGAGCGTCCGCACTGCACGCGCTCATCGATCAAGGCGAGTACGTCGGTGCGCGTCGGCGATGACGCGGCCCCGGGCGGGGCGGGGGCGGTCGTCGCCGATGTCGTGGCGACGACACGATTTCCCTCCGCGACGTATCTTTCCGCGACACCGCCGCTCGTCGCGGGTGTCACCGCGAGCGACGCAGAGTTGGTGGTGCAACCGGTCAGCACGAGGGCCAACCACCAACGAACCTTGTGGGACATGACCGCCTCCGCCGATGACGTTCTGTCGATGTGTTGGGCGAATCCTGACAAAGACGCGGTTCGTTCGTCCAATCTGGTCGTGACAGGGCGGCGGTAGAGTCGATGGACCCCAAAATGAGCCAACAACACCCCGATTTGGCGGCCGAACAGGCCTACATCGACCACGCATACGCCTGTCTCGACACGAGCCGGGAGGACGCCTGGCGAATCCGCAGCCTGAACGAGGCCGACACGGGCGGCACCTTTCAGGCCCGTTACGAGCGCAACGCTTTCGACGAGCAACTCCTCGCGCGGCTCACCAACCTCGACCTGGGCGACGCGGCACTCGTGTTCGGTCGGATCGATCGCGCCCTCGGCGAGGGCATCGAGAGTTTCCACATCGGCCGCTTGGCGGTTGCCGACGAACAGCGCGAACCGGTCGTCGTCGACTGGCGCGCGCCGGTGGCCGAGCCGTTCTACCGAGCGACGGGTCGCGAGCCGATGGGGCTCGCTCGTCGCCGGCACTTCGCCGTCGAGGGCCGCCAGTTGCTCGGCATCGAGGACGAACTGTTCGGCGAAGGTCACTTGGGAATCGGTCACGACGAGGGTCTCGACGGCGTGCAGCAGCAAGACACCGGTTTGCGCGGCTACGGCACGCTGCTCACCACGTTGGCGCGCGGTCGCACTGGCCAACTCGGCGACATCGTCGCCACCATCCAGGCCGAGCAGGACGAGATCATCCGTTCCACCCACAACGGCGTGCTCGTGGTGCAGGGTGGTCCCGGCACCGGCAAGACGGTGGTCGCGCTGCACCGCGCCGCGTACCTCTTGTATACGCATCGCTTTCCCCTCGAAGATCAGGGCGTACTCGTGCTCGGGCCGAACCGCGTCTTTCTCCGCTACATCGAGCGCGTCTTGCCGTCACTTGGCGAGGCGGGGGTGGAACAGGCGGTGTTGGCCGACCTCGTGCCCATGCACCGATTCGGTCGGAAGGAAGATCCACGTATCGCCCGAGTCAAGGGCTCGTTGCGGATGACGGACGTGCTGGCCAAGGCGGTGCGCGACCGCGAGCGTCCGTTGCGTGAGGACTTCACGTTGCCGTTCGGCGCCGGTTATCTGCGCCTGAAGGTCGGGGAGTCGGCCCGCATCATTCGCGATGCACGCCGTCGCTTCCGTCGACACAACGCCGCGCATCGCTGGGTGGAAATGGAAGTGGTGACCGCGCTCGCTGCCACGGGCCGCGATCAGAACCCCGATCTCGAGACGCTGCGCGATGCGTTGCGCGACGTTCCCGAGTATCGCGCGCTGCTTGCACGCATGTGGCCACTCCTCACGCCTGCCGAGTTGCTGCACGATGCCTTCGGATCGAAGGCACTGGTGCGGAGCGCCGGCGAGTCGCTCGCCGACGACGAGTGGCCGTTGCTCTACCGCGAGCGCGGCGCCTCGCTCGAAGAGGTGCAGTGGAGCGATGCCGATGTCGCGCTACTCGACGAGGCACTCGCGCTGCTCGGCCCGCGTCCACGCAAGAGCGGGCGCATCCACGAAGCCGACGAGGTGCGCACCTACGGACACATCGTCATCGACGAAGTGCAGGACCTCACACCGATGCAGTTGCGGATGGTCTCGCGTCGCAGCCTGAATGGCGCGATGACGGTGGTGGGCGACCTCGCCCAAGCCACCGGGCCGTTCGCGCCCGACACGTGGAACGACATCCTGCGCTATCTGCCGGACAACCGCCCGTCGAAGGTGGTTGGGTTGTCGGTGGGATACCGCATCCCTGCGCAGATCATGCAGCTCGCCGAGCGCGTGATGAACGAGGCCGCCCCCGGACTCACGGCCCCGCGATCGATCCGCGAGGGCGATGCGGAGCCGGCGATCGTTGCTGCCAGCGATCTCGTGGTGGAGGCGGTCGACCGCGCGATCGCCTTGCGCGACGAAATGGCGGGCGGGAACTCGGCGTCAGGAAACGTCGCGATCGTCGCGGCCGATGCCCGGTGCGGAGCGATCGAGGACGAATTGACGCGTCGCGCGGTCGAGTTCGGTCGCGCCGGAAGTTCCGGCCTCACCTTCGACCTCACGGTCGTGCCGGTGAGCGTGGTCAAGGGCCTCGAGCTGGACGGCGTGGTCGTGGTCGAACCCGCGGAGATCATCGAGTCCGAACTGCACGGCATGCGCGCGTTGTACGTCTCGCTCACCAGGTCGACACGGCGACTCACGGTGGTCCATGCGCGGCCGTTGCCGCCCGCGATGCGTTAGCCGGGGAGCGCCGCGATCACCAGTTCGATGAAGCGCAGAGCCTTGCCTGCGTCCGCGGGACGGTTTCGCTCCACGGCGGTGACGGCAAGGTCGACGACGCGACGAGCATCCTCCACGAACTGTTCACCGAGCCCGGCGATCTGCGGTTCGAGCGCATCCCAGATCCGCTCCACGTAGGCGAGTTCCCCGCGCGCGCGGTTGCGATCGCCTTCGGCCAGCGCCTCGGACATCGTCGCGAACGAATCCTGCAATTGGTCGAACAACTCGCCGACGTCACCGGATGGATTCGGTCGCTCGGCGACGGTCGTCGTCGTGGCGAGTTCTGCTTCGATCACTTCGGTCGCACACCCGGTCAAGCCGAGGGACACGGCGAACGACAGCGATATCAAGAGCGGGCGGCGCATGGTCAGTGCGCGACGAGGATCTTGGAGCAGGCGAACTGGTCGAGCCCGACGGTCCTGTCGTTGATCGCCACCTGCAACCCGCCGTCGCTCATCATCTCGCGCACCGCGCCGCGCGAACCGGGCGTCACCGAAGAGCGCTCGAGGACCTCGAGCATGCCCGGCTCGAACTCCAACTCTTCGGGGATGCGGGTGACGGTGAACTCGTCGCCGATCTTCAGCGAGGCCAGGGGCACGAGGTTGCTGGCCGCGTAGTCCGAGCCAGGGATGGGGTTGCCGTGCGGACATGTAGTGGGGTTGCCGAGCATCTTGCTGATGGCCTCCTCCACGTCGTCGCTGAGCACGTGTTCCCACTTGCCGGCCTCATGATGGGCTTGCGCCCACGACAAGCCGAGCACGTCGGTGAGGAATCGCTCGGCCAGACGGTGGCGTCGCACCACCCGCTCGGCGAGCGTCTCACCCTTCTTCGTCAGCGTGATCTTCGGGCCGGTCAGTTGGATCAGACCTTCGCTCTCCATCCGTCGGATCATCTCCGATACCGAGGGACGCGACACGTTGAGTCGCTCGGCGACGCGCGCCTGGATCACCTCGACGTTGTCCTCGCGAAGCTCGAAGATGCATTCGCAGTACTCCTCGAAGGCGGGATGGTGCTCACCCGGATTCGGCATGAGGTCAGGTTACTGAGGGTCCGAACTGGGGGGAGAGTCAGCCGACGACTTCGCGCAGTCCGCCCCACACGAGTTCTGCCACCATCCGACCGACCTCTTGCGGGTCGAACGAGGTGCGGTGGACGATCAGGTGTCGCGCGACGGACTCGCAGGTGCCCACGACTCCGTGAGCGAGGAGGTCGAGTCGCTCGGGAGCGATCGTGTTCGAGATCAACGGCGCGATCGCCTCGGCCATCGAGTCGAGGACCTTCTGGATGGCTGTCGCGAACTCGGGGTCGGTGCGCACGCCGGAGTCGAACAGGAAGCGGAACGAGTCGTTGTATGCCGCGACCCACTGGAAGAACGCGATCACGCCGAGTTCCGTCTTCGTGCGGCCGTCACCTTGCGACGACGACGCACTCGTCACGCTCGTGATCATCTCGCGACCGACCTCGTCGATGATCTCGAGGAACAGCGCGCTCTTGGAAGCGAAGTGTTGGTAGACGACCGGCTTGGTGATGCCCGCCGCTTCGGCGACGTCGTTCATCGACGTCTCATGGAAGCCACGTTCCGCGAACACGCGGAGGGCAACGTCGAGGATCTGGTCCTTGCGTTCGGGGGCGGGGAGTCGAAGCGACATCGGTGCCGACACCGTATCGGTGGGGCACTTCAGATGCCCAGTCGGCGGTCTTCCTTTTCGGCGGCCTTGATGGCGTAGCCAATCACGATGGCGGGTGCGAGCAGGATCGATCCGACGATCAGTCCACCCGTGGCGACACGGGCGACGATCGAGGAGAAGTCTGTGAATGCGCCGATCATCACCGCCACGATCGACACACCGAATGCCGCGTACCCCACGCGCGTGGCGAGTGCGTTCCACCGTGCGATGACGGCACGTCGTTCGCGTACCGGATCGGAGGGTTCGGGGGTCGAAGACATAATCTCGTGGTCATGGTAGGTGCGCGCCGATGACCAATGGCGAGCGCAGCGTCCGCACCGACATGCAGGGCGATGTTGCCGTGGTCACGCTGGCGCGCCCGGACAAGCGAAACGCGCTCGACGTGGCCACGCTCACGGCGATCCGTGAGGCCCAGCGCGAAGCAGAGGCTGGCGGAGCGAGGGCGATGCTGTTGCACGGCGAGGGCCCGGTGTTTTGTGCCGGAGCCGACTTGTCGGGCGTCCGCGAGAGCGACTTCCACCAGTTGTTGAACGAGGTGCTGGTGGCGTTCACCGAATTGCCGTTTCCCGTGCTGGCCCACGCCCACGGTTCTGCGCTCGGTGCGGGCGTGCAGTTGCTCGCCGTCAGCGACTTGCGCGTGGCCACCGCAGAGTGTGTGATCGGTGTTCCCGCCGCTCGACTCGGGCTCGTGGTGCACCACTGGACGGTGCAGCGCTTGGTGCGTGAGTTCACGCCGGCCGTGGCTCGCGCCATGTTGCTCGCTGCAGAGACCTACGACGCGACGCGCCTGCATGCGATCGGCGCAGTGCACCGAATCGGTGACTTCGATCAAGCGCTGCAGTGGGCACACGAGTTGTCGCGGATGGCACCGCTCAGCATGCGCGGACACAAACTCGCGCTCGATGCGGACTCCTTGACCGATGCCGTGCGGGATTCGCGGGTGGTGGCACTCGACAGTGACGACGCGCGCGAGGGTCGTCTCGCGTTCTCCGAGAAGCGTCCACCGAGGTTCAGCGGCCGATGAGCGCGGTGATCGAATTGCACGACGTGGTGGCGCTGTACGGCAGCCACCCCGCGCTCGCCGGTGCGACGCTGCGTGTCGATCGTGGCGAGATCGTCGTGGTGCGCGGACCGAACGGCGCGGGGAAATCATCGTTGTTGCGGTTGTGCGCCGGTCTGGTGGCGCCGAGCCGGGGCACTGCACACGTACTCGACCACGATCTGTCGTTCGATCGCGAGCAGGTGGGCAAGCGCGTCGGCTTGCTCGGTCAACGCAACGGGTTGGTCCTCGACTTGTCGGCGCGAGAGAACGTGCGCTTCTGGGGCGAGCTGAGCGGAGCCACCGAAGCGGAGATGAATGAGGCGATGCACCGCATGGGCATTTCGACTGCGCTCGCCGACCGTCGTGTCGGCGCCATGTCGACGGGGCAACGACGACGGGTTGCGCTCGCGTGTCTCGTCACGCGTCGAGCCGAGTTGTGGTTGCTCGACGAGCCGCATTCCGGATTGGATGCCGCTGGTCGCGACGAGTTGGACGAGGTCTTGCGCGCCGCTGCTCGCGCTGGCGCCACCATCGTCCTCGCATCGCACGAGTCCGAGCGTGCAGAGCGACTCGGTGCGCGAGTCGTGTCCATGTCGGGTGGGCAGGTGACGTCGTGAAGCCACTTGGCACCGGCGGAATTGCGTGGCGTGTGGCGAAGAAGGACCTGCGCATCGAATGGCGCGGGCGTGTGGTCGTCAACCAGGTGCTGCCGTTCGCCGGTTTGGTGATGGTGGCGTTCGCCTTCGCCCTCGACAACGACGCCGTGTTGCAGCGCACCGCCGGTGGACTCGTGTGGTTGGCGACGATGTTCTCGACGTTCCTCGTCGTGCAGCGTTCGTATGCCGCCGACGTCGACGACGGTGCACTCGAGTCGTTGCGTGCCGCGGGTGTCGACATGCAAGGCGTGTTCCTCGGCAAGTCGCTGGCCGTGATGGTCGAGTTGTTCCTCCTGCAGATCGTGCTGATCCTCGTCGGCTTCGTGCTGTACGACGTGCAGTTGTCACTGGCAGGGTGGGGTCTGCTCCTCGTGACGATGGTCGGCGCCACCCTCGGCCTCGGTTTCGTCGGGGTGCTCTACGGCGGGTTGATCGCCGGCGCCGGCTACCGCGAAACCCTGTTGCCCCTGCTC
>JBJTFU010000170.1:0-6220 GCA_046093585.1 Ilumatobacteraceae bacterium
GTGTCTGCTCGGCACATTCGCCCAGCACACGGTGGTCAACGAGGCGAGCTGCATCAAGATCGACAAGGACGTTCCGCTCGACCGCGCATGCCTCCTCGGTTGTGGCGTGGTGACGGGATGGGGGTCGAGTGTGTACGCCGCCGAAGTTGCTCCAGGGGACACCGTCGTCGTGGTGGGAATCGGTGGTATCGGTGCGAACGCAGTACAAGGCGCCCGTCTTGCGGGCGCGAAGCGCATCGTGGCGATCGACCCGATCGAGTTCAAGCGCGAAAAGGCGATGGAATTCGGTGCCACTCACACGGCCAATTCGATGACCGAGGCGGTGCCGCTGCTGCAGGAACTCACGCGCGGCACGATGGCCAACAAGGTGATCATGACAATGGGAGTGGGAAGTGGTCAGTTGATCGGTGAGGCGATGGCGCTCACCGCCAAGCGCGGTCGAGTGGTGGTGACCAACATCCACCCTGCTCTCGAGTACGGCGCGTCGATGAGCATGCTCGATCTCACGCTGATGGAGAAGCAGTTGGTCGGATCGTTGTTCGGCTCGGGAAATCCACGTTCGGACATCCCGAAGTTGCTCGACTTGTACCGCGAAGGTCAACTCGATCTCGATGGTCTCGTCACCCGCACTTACGCCTTGAAGGACGTCAACGAGGGGTATCGCGCCATGCGCGAAGGCGAGAACATCCGCGGTGTGATCACGTTCGACTGATGTCGACCACCGATCTCGTGGCGCACGTCGCCTCGCTCGTGGTGGGGCGGGAGCGCGAGTGCGAATTGGTGGTGGCTGCCCTCATGGCCGATCGACACGTGCTCCTCGAGGGTCCTCCCGGTACGGGCAAGTCCACGCTGTTGCGGTCCGTCGCGGGTGCGCTCGGCGTGGGGTTCGTGTTCGTCGAAGGCAATGCCGAGCTGACCCCGTCCCGACTGTTGGGCACGTTCGATCCGTCTCGCGTGCTCGAAGATGGCTACGTGCCGGACGTCTTCGTGGACGGGCCGCTCGTGCAGGCGATGCGCACTGGCTCGCTCCTCTACGTGGAAGAGATCAACCGCGTTCCCGAAGAGACGCTGAACGTGCTGATCACCGTGATGAGCGAGGGTGAAGTAGCCGTGCCGCGACTGGGCACGGTGCAGGCAGCAAAGGGTTTCGGACTGGTCGCAGCGATGAATCCCTTCGACGCGGTGGGTACGGCGCGAATCTCCGGGGCCGTCTATGACCGGGTGTGTCGTGTGGCGATGTCGTACCAGAGTGCAGACGACGAGTCCGCCATCGTGATGCGGGCGATCGAGAAGATCGTCGATGCGCCCCCGCGGGAGTGGGTGGCGAAGGCGGTGGCGGCAGTGCGCGCCACTCGTCATCATGCGGATCTGCGAATCGGCTCTTCCGTTCGCGGCGCCATCGATGCGTCGCTCGTCGCAACGAGTCTGGCCAAGGTGCGCGCGACGTCGATTTCTGATCCTCGTGTCGGGTTGGATGCAGCCCTCGTTGCATTGAGCGGTCGTGTCCGCGTGCGAGAAGGTTCGTCCCGCACGAGCGACGAGGTCATCGAAGAGATTTGGACGTCGACCTTCGCCGAAGGAGACGCAAAAAAAGCGACAGCCCCCGCGGGGGCGAAAGTCTGACGAAAGAGGGGGCGGCGGCCGAACGGGCCGTGTCCAAGGCGAGCAAGCGCACCACCTCTCGCGACTCGTTGGCGAAGCACGAACGTTTCGAACAGATCTCTCCCGAAGTGGGTGAGCTCGACGAACATGCCTTCGACGACGCCTTGCGCGAAGACGCGGACGATGCGCTTGCGCTCCTTGCAGAGATGACATCAGCCACCGATCCGACATTGCGCGAGCTCGCGCTACGCCTCGCCGGTCGGCTCTCCGTCGATCTCTCACGGAGAGCCGGTTCGACGCGACGCGGCGTCGGCAGACTGACGACGCGGAAGATGGGCGATGAAGTCGCTGACATCGACGTCGACGCCAGCATCGACGCACTGTTGGGAAGTGGGACACGTCTCGGCATCGATGCGGACGAGATTCGCGTGCGTGACTGGTCCAAGCCGACGACGGCCATCTGCCTCGTCGTGGATCGCAGCGGTTCGATGGGTGGGAAGCCACTCGCGACGGCCGCGCTCTTCGCTGCCAGCGTGGCTGCGCGGGAGCCGGACGACTACAGCGTGGTGATGTTCTCGAGTGAAGCCGTGGCGGTGAAGTCACAGGGTGTCGCATCCTCGACCGAACGCGTGGTCGATGCGGTACTGGCCTTACGAGGTCACGGCACTACCGACCTTGCAGGGGCCCTACGTGCTGCGAACGAGCAGTTGATTCGTTCCACTGCTTCACGCAAGGTGACGATCCTGTTGTCGGATTGCCGCAGCACGTCGGTCGAAGGGACGGAGGAGATCGCGAGTGCCCTCGACGAACTCTTCGTCGTTGCACCGCTCGGCGACGAAGACGAGGCACGGAAGTTCGCGGGTCGCGTGGGGGCGAGGTTCACCACCATCGAGGGCCCGAGCGACGTGCCGCGCGCGTTCGCGCAACTGATCGATTAGCGGCAGGAGGGATCGTTCGGCGGGACCACGCCGAGCGTGTTCTGCTCGGGAGCAACGACCGGAACCGTCGTGTCGGTACTCGTGTCGGTGCCCGCGCTCGCCACACGCACGTAGCCGATACCGGCTCGACGAGGTGCAGCACCCTCGTCGCTCGCCTCTTGTGGCGTGCCGAAGCTGGCCTTGCCTTGGAACAGCGCGAGTACTTCGCGCATGGTGTCGTTCTGCAGTCGCGGTACGAGCACCGCCTGGTCGCCGATCATCTGGCCCGATGCTTCGATCGTGTACGAGGGAATACCACTCGTGTTGAGGCCGCGCATCGCCTGTGCCAACTGGAGCATGCGAATGGGCGTGAGGTCTTCGTCGGTGATCACATTCTTCAGTCCGGCATTGAGGAGGTCGTTGGCCACGCGCGGGCTACCCGAACCCTTGTCGAGAGCGCGTTGCATGGTGCGACGAATGAAGTCCTGTTGGCGGGAGATACGACCGAGATCGCCCGTGCCGTCGACCTGCCATTCGCCCTTGGTCGGATCAAAATACTGGTAGCCCGAACGCGAGCGCACGTAGGCGAGAGCATGTTCGCCGGAGAACTCGAAGCAAGAGGCTCCCGGCACGTAGAGGCCGGTCTTCTTGTCGCGCGTCTCGTAGGCGAACGGAATCTTCACTCCGCCCACTGCTTCGACGATGTCCTTGAACGCGCAGAAGTCGATGTTCACGTAGTGGTCGACTTCGATCCCGAAGTTCTGGTAGATCGTGTCGACGAGGCGATTCGGGTTCTTGCGATCGAACGCCGTGTTGATTCGATTCTCGCGAGTGGAACCGGCGATCTTCACCCAGAGGTCACGTGGGAACGACAGGAACGCGGCCTGATTCTGTTTCGGGCTTACCCGAATGATCATGATCGTGTCACTGCGCTCACCGAACGCGGAGCGGTCACCGAAAGCGCCCGCATACGGGGAATCTGGATCGATACAACCACCGTTGTCCGATCCCGTGATCAGGAAGTTCTTGGCTTCGAGGTCTCCGTCGGTGAAGTTCCATTCGTCCGTGGGTTCGATCTGTGCCTCTTCCACCGCGCTGACCGACTCGTCGCGGTCGAGTGATACCACTTGCCGCGTGCCGAGACGCTGTCCCGCCCACAACAGGCCGAGACCGACCACGAGCAGGGCAACGACGACGAAGATGTTGAAGACGAGGACCGCATAATGCGAGCGCGGTCTGTCGTATCGGGGCATGCGCAAAGGGTAGTCGTGTGGTTTCAGGCCGATTGTTCGGGTGGTGCCAAGCGGACGGTCGTCACGGGACGTTCCTCTTTCGCCGAGCCGAACTCGAGAAGTGCGATCGCGCCGGCATTCAGTAGATCATCCTTCGCCATTTCGATCAGCGCGCGGTGCTCGTCGGTTGCATGGACGAGCACGTGCTCCACCTCCGCACGCTGCGACACCTTCGCTTCGGTCTTGGTGCGACGCACCGAGCCGAGTACCTCGCACACGACATCGAGGAGTG
Organism: Ilumatobacteraceae bacterium; assembly: GCA_046093585.1. Lineage (GTDB taxonomy): Bacteria > Actinomycetota > Acidimicrobiia > Acidimicrobiales > Ilumatobacteraceae > UBA3006. The sequence goes on from JBJTFU010000170.1 coordinate 4,044, forward strand.
ACTCTGCAGTCGTCATCGGCGAGACACCGAGGAGGATCGACTCAGGACTCGGCCATTCAGCGAGGTGGATACTGCCCGCTTGCCACCAACCCCACACCTCTTCGGTGGCGAAGGGGATGTGCGGGGCGAACAGTCGCTGCATGGCGGAGAGGGCGCGTGCAAGCGCGGCCTTGGCCGACGCGGCCCCTTCGCCATTGGCGCGTGTCTTGACCAACTCCACGTAGTCGTCGCAGAACCCCCAGAAGAACGACTCGGTCCGCTCGAGGGCGCGGGCGTAGTCGAACGACTCGAAAGCATTGGTGCAGTCGCGCACGACCGCCGCCAGTCGGTGCAGCATGGCGACGTCGAGCGGATGGCTCGGCGTGCTCTCGTCGGTACCGATACCGAGGACGAACTTGCTCACGTTGAGCAACTTGGTGGCGAGCTTGCGCCCCACTTTCATTTGGTCTTCGCTGAACGCCGTGTCGACCCCGGGGCGGGCATTCGCTGCCCAGTACCGCACTGCGTCGCTGCCGTACTGGTCGAAGAGGTCGATGGGCGTGACGACGTTGCCCTTCGACTTGGACATCTTCTTTCGATCCGGATCGAGGATCCATCCCGAGAGACCGGCATTGCGCCACGGCGTCACGCCATGCTCGAAATGCGAGCGCACCACCGTGGAGAAGAGCCACGTGCGGATGATGTCGTGCCCCTGTGGTCGTAGATCCATCGGGAAGACGTGCTCGAACATCTGGTCGCCTTCGACCCAGTTGGCGGCGATTTGTGGCGTGAGTGACGAGGTGGCCCAGGTGTCCATCACGTCGGGATCGCCGATGAAACCGTTGGGCTTGCCACGATGCGACTCGTCCATCCCTGGAGGCGCATCGCTCGAGGGATCGATCGGCAACGATGCCTCGCTCGGCACGAGAGGAGCGGTGTAGTCGGGTTGACCCGATGAATCGAGTCGGTACCACAACGGAATCGGCACACCGAAGTAGCGCTGACGACTGACCAACCAGTCGCCGTTCAGTCCGCCGACCCAGTTGGTGTAGCGGTGTTGCATGTAATCGGGGTGCCACGCCATCTCGTCGCCGCGCTTGGTGAGCGCGGTGCGCAGGTCTGCATCGCGCCCACCATTGCGGATGTACCACTGCCTGCTCGTGACGATCTCGAGTGGACGATCGCCCTTCTCGAAGAATTTCACGGGGTGGGTGATCGCGCGCGGCTCGGCCTGTAGGTCACCGCTCTCGCGCAACATCTCGACGATCGCTGCTTGGGCTTGTTTCACCGTCTTGCCGGCGAGAGCCACGTAGTTCTGTTTGCCGCGCGGCGAGTCGATGCCTTCGGGCGCGTCTTCGATGATCCGCCCGTTGCGACCGATGATCGCGCGCGTTGGCAGATCCAGTTCGCGCCACCACAACACGTCGGTGAGATCGCCGAACGTGCAGATCATGGCGATTCCCGTGCCCTTGTCGATCTGCGCCAGTTCGTGCGCGCAAATCGGCACTTCGACTTCGAACAACGGCGTGTGCACGGTGGTGCCGAACAGCGGCTGGTACCGCTCGTCGTCGGGGTGGGCGACGAGTGCGACACACGCAGGTATCAACTCGGGGCGGGTCGTGGAGATGACGACGTTCCCCGATCCGTCCGCCCGCGCGAAGGCCACGTCGTGATAGGCGCCCGGGCGTTCACGATCCTCGAGTTCGGCCTGTGCCACCGCGGTGCCGAAGTCGACGTCCCACAGTGTCGGTGCCTCTTGTGCGTATGCCTCGCCGCGAGTGAGGTTGCGCAGGAACGCCGACTGCGACGTCTTGCGCGCGTGATCGCTGATGGTGGTGTAGAGCAAACTCCAGTCGACGGAGAGGCCGAGTCGACGGAACAGATTCTCGAAGACCTTCTCGTCTTCGTGCGTGAGTTCCTCGCACAACGCGATGAAGTTGGGCCGCGAGATCGCCACCGCTCGGTGATCCTTCGGCACGTCGCCACGGAAGGGCGGTGAGAACGTCGGATCGAACGGCACCGATGGGTCGCAGGTGACGCCGTAATAGTTCTGCACACGCCGTTCGGTGGGCAGTCCGTTGTCGTCCCAACCCATCGGATAGAACACCGCCTTGCCGCGCATTCGCCAGAAGCGGGCGAGCGTGTCGGTGTGCGTGTAGGAGAACACGTGGCCCATGTGCAGTGAGCCGCTCACGGTG
>JBJTFU010000171.1:0-4993 GCA_046093585.1 Ilumatobacteraceae bacterium
GTGTGGCCGGCGTCCACGCTCGCCGAGTACCGCCTGGCACTGCGCGCGCCAGCCGAGTGGGCAACGAAAGTGCTCACCGAAGACGTCGGGCGCTTCACCATCGGTCCGCTCTCCGAAGTGATCGCCCAACATCACTCGTGGCGCGAACTCGCGCCACTCCTTCCCGCCACGCCGCTCACCTCGTTCGTGGCCCACGAGTGTGCGATCCGCGGCAACCGCGTGGATGACGACCTGCTCGACGTGCTGGAGATGCCATTCGATGTGCAGGACTGGGAGCCGCAGTATTCGCTCGCGCTCTATCGCGACAACGACGCGGTGTTCGACTCGCCCGAGGTGCCGACAACGACGGCGATCAATGCGGCAGCAGGAACGGCTATCGACGAACCACACGCGCTGCGCGATGCCACGCACCAACTGGTCGCCGGATGGAAGGAGTCGTCGAACGGCACGTTGCGCACTGCACTCGTCTCGGGTTCGATCCCCGCGGCACTCGGCGCACTCGGAGTTGGTTCGCCACGCATCGGCATGCTCGATCCCGCCCACGCGCTCGCGTGGTTGGCCTGGGCTGGTGCAAGCGGTGGCGCGCACTCCCGCCGACGCGGCAATGCCATCGGCAGGTTCAACGCCTGGTCGCTGGTGACTGCGCTGAACGAGATCGACGAGTGGCCGCCGTCACCCGATCGCGTGCGCGACGCACTGCACTCGATGCAGTGGTGTTGGTGGGAAGGCGACGTGCCCGCGACGGGCTGGCGCCTCCAACTCGCTGCCTACGACCCCACACGCGAACGATCGTGGGTCATCCACGCTGCTGATTCACGCGCGTAACGCGCGTCGAACTAGCCGCGTGACTTGAGCAGGTCGATCAACTGCGGCAGCACCTTGTGGACGTCGCCCACGATGCCGAGGTCGGCCACACCGAAGATGGGGGCTTCCTTGTCCTTGTTGATCGCGATGATGTTCTTCGAGCCCTTCATGCCCACCATGTGCTGCGTGGCACCGGAGATGCCCGCGGCGATGTACACGTTCGGCTTCACGACCTTGCCGGTCTGACCGACCTGGTAGCTGTACGGCACCCAACCCGCATCCACGATTGCGCGCGACGCACCGGGGGCACCCTTCAACAACTTGGCGAGATCTTCGACGAGGCCGTACTTGCCCGACTCGCCGAGACCACGACCGCCGGAAACGACGATGTCGGCCTCGTCCAACTTCGGACCAGTGCTCTCCTCGACGTGCACGGCGAGCACCTTGGCTGCACCAGCAGCGCCGGTGTCAGGAACCGCAGCAGCGACCACTTGCGCGGCGGCACCACCAGCGGACTCGGCAGCGAACGACTTCGGACGGAACGACGCGAGGTGCGGGCCACTACCCGTGAAGGCGGTGGTGACGAGCGTGTTGCCACCGAAGATCGGCGTGGTGGCGACTACGCCATCGGCCGAATCGGCGATGTCGACGTTGTTGGTGAGCACCGTGCGGTCGAGCTTCACCGAGAGGCGCGCCATGATGTCGCGACCCTCGTAGTTCTGCGGGAAGAGGATCACGCTCGGCGAATCTCCACCGTCGATCACTGCCTTCATCGCCGCCGACACGGCGGGGCCGGGCAGCTTGCCACCCAGATCGCCGGTTGCGTAGACCTTGGTGGCGCCGTGCTCACCGAGCGCCGCAGCGAGCGACGCGCCTTCGCCACCGACGAACGCAACGACGTTCGAGGTGAGTGAGCGAGCCTTCGTGAGCAACTCGAGCGTGCCGGTGGTGGGAGTTCCACCTGCGCCCTGTGCGAATACCCAAATGCTGTTGATCGCCATGATGACTCCTCAGATCACTTTCAGATTCTCGAGATACGCAACGATCTTGTTGAACGCGTTGCCGTCGTCCTCCACGATCTCGCCGGCCTTGCGGGCTTCTGCCTGCGCCACCTGCACCACCTTCTGTCCGGCACCGGCCCAACCCGTCGCCGTGACACCGAGGTCACCGGCGGTGACGGTGTCGATCGGCTTCGACTTGGCGGCCATGATGCCCTTGAAGCTCGGGTAACGCGGCTCCACCACTCCGGCGGTGACGCTGATCACGGCGGGCAGCGGGCACTCGACTTCGTCGTAACCGGACTCGGTCTGACGATCGGCCTTCAGCGTGGAGCCGTTGATCTCGACCTTCTTGGCGAACGTGACGGACGGCAGGCCCATCACTTCGGCGATCTGCTCCGGCACGGTGCCGGTGTAACCGTCACTGCTCTCGGTGGCGGCGATGATCAGATCGGCAGAACCCATCTTCTTGATCGCAGCCGCGAGCACCTTGGCGGTGGTGAGTGCATCGGAACCGGCGAGAGCGGGATCGCTCACGAGCATGCCCTTCGCTGCGCCCATCGCGAGTGCGGTGCGCATGCCCGACACTTCGCCGTTCGGCGCCATCGACACGATGCTCACGTCGCCACCACCATTGGCAGCGGCGAGCTGCAATGCCATCTCCACTCCGTAACCATCCGACTCATCGAGGATGAGTTTCCCTTCGCGCTTCAGCGCGTTGGTCGAGCCGTCCAAGGCTCCCGGCGTTGCCGGATCGGGGATTTGCTTGACGCAGACGACGATGTTCATGCCCCCCATTGTTACCGACGGGTTCGCCAGCCACCCAACCCGAGAGCCGTATTCTGCGGGAGAAATCTCACCCTCGGTAGGCTTGTGCAACCGTGCGAATCCTGTTGATCGTCAACTCGTTCGCCTCGTCGGTGAACCCCCGTAACACCGTCTACGTGCACCAGCATCTGGCTCGGCACCACGACGTGCAGGTGGTGGAAACCAACGAGCGCGGACACGCCACCCGCTTCGCCAAGGACGCGGCCGCCCGCGGACTCGATGCCGTGTTCGCCTTCGGCGGCGACGGCACCCTGAACGAAGTGGCCACGGGCCTCGCCGGCAGCGACACCGCCCTCGCGATGCTCCCCGGCGGTTCGACGAACGTGTTCGTGCGCTCGCTCGGCTTGTCCAACGATCCGATGGTGGCGCTCACGCAACTTCTCGGTGGTATCGAACGCGACGAGATCGAGCGCGTCAGCCTCGGCCAGGCCAACGGTCGCTACTTCACCTTCCACGCGGGCATCGGCTACGACGCCGCGGTGGTGGAACAAGTGGAGCGACGACCGTCGTTCAAACGGTTCATCGGTCAACCGCTCTTCGCGTGGTCGGCACTGCGCCAGTGGTTCATGCTGTACGACCGCAAGTATCCGCACTTCACCTTGGACGTGGACGGGCGCAAGATTCCGAACGGATACTTCACCGTGGTGTTGAACACCAACCCGTACACCTACGTGGGCAAGTACCCGATCAACCTGTCGGCCGCTGCCGCGCTGGAGAAGAAGCTCGTCGTCGTGACGTTCCGCAAGATGACCTCGCCGCTGATGCTGCGCACGCTGTACCGCGCGCTGCGCACAGACGGCGTGGCAGCCACCTCGGGTATCGACATCGCCACCGACGTGGAGCGCGTGAAGATCGAGTTCCCCGCGCCCTTCCCCTACCAGTTGGACGGCGACTATCTGGGCGACACCACGTCACTCGAGATCACGCACTGCCCCGGGGTGCTGAAGCTGGTGCGCCCTCGACTCGTCGACTAGTTCAGGCCGAGCACCTGACGGGCCACGTCGGGCACGTTGGTGCAGATGCCGTCGATCCCCCATTCGGCGAGCTCACGCATGCGATCGGGGTCGTCACACGTCCACACGTTGACCGCCAGCCCACGCGCGTGCATGGCCTGCACGGTTTCCTGTGTGAGCGAGCCCACCCACGGGTGAAGGGCCGCGTGCCCCGAGGCCACGAGTGAGTCGGCCAATGACACGGGGTCGGTCACGTCGACGGTGAGCCAGGCCGTGGCGACGTTCGGGGCGAGGCGCCGCATCACGTCCACCGTTTCGCGACGGAACGACGAGATCAGCCAGCGCGGTGATTCCCCGCGGCGAGCGAGCAGATCGGCCACGAGGTGCGCCACTCGATCGGTCTCGTCGTAATCGGGCTCTTCAGGATCGTTCTTGATCTCGATGTTGACCCACATGCCGGCGCACGCATCGAGTGACTCGTCCAGCGTGGGAATGTGCTCGGGCAACTGCGCCTTGGTCAGGTCGAGGAGCGCTCGGCCGTCGGCGAGGGTCGGGTTGTGATGCACCACCAGATCGCCCGATGCGCACAAGCGCACGTCGAGTTCCACCCCGTCAGAATGCAGTTCAGCGGCGCGACGAAATGCCACCGTTGTGTTTTCGCGCTCCACCTTCGACGCGCCACGATGCGCCATCACCAACGGGCGATTGCTCTCCCCATGCCTGGGCCACGCGGGAAGCGAGTGCGTGGTCATCGGTCTCCGAGGGTAACCAACGCGAGTTACAAGTTGAAAAAAATCGTCCGCGTGCTCTTGTAAATGCCCCACCCCGTGCCTATCGTGACGGCGTCTTACCAGCCCCTCTCACCAAAAGGTGCCAACACGTGTCACTCTTCGCCACCAACATCGCACTCGGAAACGCGGATTACAGCTGGCGAAAGAATGCATTGTGCAAGGACACCGACCCGGAGTTGTTCTTCCCGGTCGGCAACACCGGTCAAGCACTCCTCCAGATCACCGAGGCGAAGCGGGTGTGCGAGGAGTGCACGGTGAAGCAAGAGTGCCTCGAGTTCGCACTCGAGACGAATCAGGATTGCGGTATCTGGGGTGGCACCTCGGAAGACGAGCGCCGTCAGATTCGCCGCGACATCGCCGCCGAGCGTCGCGCCGCCCGCATCACGGCCTAACCATTACGCCACTCCGGTTCTCGGCTCAGACCGGGCGGAATTCGATCGCACGCAGTTCGTCGAGGTCGGTGATGTCCGCCCCGCGCAGCGGCGACAACCACACCTGATCCACCTCGGCAGCAGCGCCGAGTGACACCAATCGCTCGCGTTGGACGCGGGCGTTGCCGACCATCTCCGTGGCGTGGCGACGCACGGTCTCCACGATCGTGGCCGCGCGATCGCTGCCC
>JBJTFU010000172.1:0-6726 GCA_046093585.1 Ilumatobacteraceae bacterium
ATCGAAGGCCAGTTGCTGTTCGCTGCCTTTACCGGTTCCATCGTCGGTTCGGTCCTCAACCCGTGGCTCGGCATCGTGGGCGCCGTAGCCAGTGGTGTGGCTCTCGGCGGATTGCTGGGGGTGTTGGCCATCAAGGTCCAGGTGGATCAAGTGATCGTCGGATGTGCGATCAACTTCCTGTCGCTCGGCGTGACGAGCTTTGTCGGCCAACGTGTTCTCGCCACCAATCAGGACTACAACTACTTGACTCCGTTCCGGCCGATCGACATACCGTTGCTCTCCGACATCCCCGTGATCGGACCATCGATGTTCGAGCAGAACTTGTTCGTCTACTTTTCCTACGCGGTCGTGGCCGCCACGACCTGGTGGATGTTCCGCACACGATGGGGACTGCGCACTCGAGCTATCGGCGAGTATCCGAAGGCGGCAGGCTCGCTCGGCGTCGACGTGCTCAAGCTGCGGTACCGGAACCTCCTAATTGGTGGAGCCGTTGCTGGTCTTGGGGGTGCATGGTGGCCGGTGGGGGCCGTCGGCCGGTTCGACGAGAACATCACGGGCGGTAGGGGATTCATTGCGTTGGCAGCGGTCATCTTCGGGCGCTGGCATCCCGTTGGTGCCTTCATCGCTGCCCTGGTCTTCACCCTCGCCGAAGCCGTGCGCTTGAAGCTGGGCAACTTGGACACGGGGATTCCCTCAGAGTTCCTGCTGTCTGCACCGTACTTCGTGACCTTGGTGGTGGTGGCGGGCTTCGTTGGTCGAAGTCGGGCCCCGAAGTCGGTGGGCCAGCCCTACACCGAGCAATGATTCCACACCCCTAGAGGGCTGGATCGAGCGTCCTCTCGTCACCTGGTCTACACTCATTGATAAGCGTGCTTATTATCGCAACGAACAAGAGACGCGTTCGATGATCAGAAATGGGGGTTGGTCCAGACATGTTGGTCAGTGAGATTCCGGCACTTCGAAACTATTTCTATCCCGTCTGCTATTCGGCAGATCTCCAGCAGGAACCGAAGCACGTCCGGTTGTTCGGCGAGGACTTCGTCGTCTATCGCGACTCTCGGGGAGCGGCGCATGGTTTGAGCGATCGGTGCCCGCATCGTGGTGGCAGACTCTCGCAGGGCTGGGTAGTGAACGACTGTCTTGCGTGCCCCTACCACGGTTGGGAGTACGCCAGTGATGGCAAGTGCACGTTCATCCCGTCACAAGAGGCGGGAATCCCCATTCCTGCCAAGGCGAAGGTCGGTGCCTTCCCTGTCGTCGAGCGCCACGACTTGGTCTGGATGTGCGTGGGTGACGAACCGTGCGAGATGCCCCACTTCACCGAACTGGAGGATGAGGGCTACACCCTGATCCACGAGATGATGGACGTATGGAAGGCATCAGCCCCCCGCATCGTCGACAACGCGCTCGACGTGAGTCATGTGGCCTGGGTGCATCGCAACTCGATCGGTTCCAATTCCAACAACAAGCTGGAGATGGGCGACGTGTCCCGTGATGGACTCAACCTCAAGTTTTCGGTGACGCTCGTTGCACAGGTGAATGAGGCGATGAAGAGCATCAATGGAGTGACGGGGGAGACGACACGCCGTACCACCCACGCCGAATTGGTGCAGCCACTGATCTTTCGTGGTCGGTTGGTCTACGAGGAGAACGGTCTCGTGCACGTGCTCTACAAGACGTGTACGCCGATCGACGATGAGAACACGTTGTTCTGTCAGTTCATCGCTCGCAGCGACAGGCCCGCTCCAGAACGATGGGAGTCGATCACTGCCGTGGACAGGCTGGTGCAATCCGAGGATCGTGCCCTGCTCGAGCACATCGAGCCCGACTTCCCCTTGGAGATCACCGATGAAGTGCACACGAAGTACGACAAAATGACGGTGGAGTACCGGCGAGTTCTTGCCGAGCTCGCTGGAGTGCGGTGACACCATGAAGATTGCGATCCAAACCCCGCCCGAACACTGCACGATGCAGGCACTCGAGGAGGTGTGGCAAACGGCCGACGAGGCAGGCTTTGCAGCGGCGTTCACCTTCGACCACTTGGTGCCGCTCAACGCGGGCGCGCGTCCGAACATGCCAATTGGCGTGCCCGATGGTCCACAGCTCGAAGGATGGGCGACGCTCTGCGCCCTTGCTGCACGAACCAAGCGCATGCAGGTGGGGACACTCGTATCGGGTATCACCTACCGCCCACCGATCGTGCTCGCCAAGATGGCCGTGACCTTGGATCACATCACGCGCGGACGAGCGATCCTCGGCGTCGGGGCGGCGTGGCACGAGGTCGAGCACAAGATGTACGGCATCGAGTACCCCGCGGTCGGTGAGCGCATGACCCGGCTGGACGAGTCCCTGCAGATGTTTCGTCGACTCTTCACCGAGGACGAGGTGACGTTCAAGGGCAAACACTTCGAGTTGAATTCGGCAGTCTTCGACCCCAAGCCGGTTCGCAAGGACGGGATCCCGTTGTTGGTCGGTGGAAGTGGCGATCGATTGAAGAACATTGTCGCCCGTAACGCCGACATGTTCAATTCGTTTGCTGCCCCCTGGGAGTGGGAGGCAGTCAATCGTGATCTCGACGCCCGCCTGGCCAAGAACGGGCGCAAGCCGAGTGACCTCATGCGCACCGCATTCATCTTCTCGGACCTGTCGGGCGACGACGCCAAGGAGCGCGATCTCCTACAGACATTCCAGAAGAATCGCGGTGGAACCGAGGCCGAGGTTCGCCGTCGTATCGTGATTGGCAATCCTGACAACATGATCAGCGTGTTGAAGGGTTACGAGGAGGCGGGTATCGAGATGGCGATCATCAACTTGCGCCCGCCGTTCAGTGCCGAGGAAGTGGCGCGATTCGCCAAGGAAGTCCTTGTCGCCTTCAACTGATTCGCGGTTGGCAGTCGATCTGCTGATTCGCGGTGGCTTCGTCGTCACGGTCGATCAAGAGGATCGATCGTTCTTCGGTGATGTTGCTATCGCCGATTCCAAGATCGTCGCGGTAGGGCCGAATCTCGACGTCGAGGCGAAGAGCACGATCGATGCGGCAGGTTGTGCGGTGTTGCCCGGATTCGTCAACTGCCACATGCACGAGACACTCGATCGCGGGGTATTCGAGGATCTGCCTTTCGTCACATGGTTGAACGACTTCGCACTACCGAAGGACACTGCCCATCTACCCGAGCACATCCGTGCATCGGCACTGCTCAATCAGGCCGAAATGATTCTCAACGGTACGACGACGTTTATCGACATCTTCCGCTTCCCGGACGAAGCAGCAGCCGTCGCCGAAGTCTCCGGTCTGCGGGCCATCTTCAGCCCGCAATTGATCGACGATCCCATCGGTCCCGGTGAGTCGTTCGACTCGTCGCATGCGTTCATCGAACGATGGAAAGATCGAGTACCTGGCCGGATTCAGGCGTGGTTCGGACCCCACGCGATGTACTCCTGCACTGAGCCCACGTTGCGTCGAGTGGGCAAGGTGGCCCGCGAGCTCGGAGTGGGCATCCACATTCACCTAGCGGAGACACCGTTCGAAGTGCAGTGGGTGGCCGAGCGCTCGGGTGGAAAGACACCTGCGGAACATCTCGATGACTTGATCGGTCTCGACTCGGACGTGCTCGCCGCGCATTGCATCGAAATGTCCCCCAGCGACATGGATTTGCTGGCGCGAGCCGGCGTGGGTGCCGCACATTGTCCAACTTCCAACGCGAAGCTCGGAAACGGCATCGCCAAAGTGGTGGAAATGCAGTCGAGGGGCGTGAAGGTGGGGCTGGGAACCGACTCCAACATGACGAACAACAATCTCGACATGTTCGAGGAGTTGCGGATGGCCAGTCTCGTACAGAAACAACGACTTCGTGACCCGGCGGTGATGTCGAGCGCTCAGTCGCTCAGACTCGCCACACAAGGCTCTGCCGACGCGCTGGGGATGGGGTCGCTGGTGGGAAGTCTCGAAGTAGGTAAACGTGCTGACGTGATCGTCGTGGATCTGTCGGCTCCCCACACTCGTCCGATCGTGGACTTCGGCCGCACCAACATCGTCGAGCAACTGGTGTGGTCGGCGAACGGGTCCGACGTGCGTGACACCATCGTGGATGGCAAGGCGTTGATGCGAAACCGTCGAATTCAGACTTTGCAGATCGGCGATCTCGCCGATCTGGTCGATGGTCCTCTCATCGACCTGCTGAAGCGCGCTGGCGTGCTCGAAAAGCGATTCGCCGACTAGTCAGCGAGTGCGATGTCGCTTGGGCGGACAGGTACCCGAGCGATCGGTTTGCCCGTGGCGCGTCGAATGGCGTTGGCGATGGCCGCGGTACTGGATACCGCTGACGGTTCACCCACGCCTTTGATTCCAAGTGGATTGCGCGGGTCCGGCTGTTCCATGACGTCGATCTCCACGTGGGGCATGTCGGCCGCAGTGGGAACCAGATAATCGGTGAGCGAGTTGTTGGTGGCAATCCCGTGCGGTGAATCCAGGTGTTCGTTGAGGGCGAATCCGACGCCCTGTGCAATTCCTCCGAGGATCTGGCCGCGTACTTCAGTCGCGTTGATCACCCGACCCACGTCCTGGGTGGTGGAAATGGCGGCAACACGCACGAGGCCGAGTTCGGAGTCCACCTCGACGTTGGCGCGGTGGGCCACGAACATCCAAGAGACGTGGATGTCGCCGGTGCCGTACGTGGGGTCGCCACGGTGAGTGGCGGGAGCACGGTATTCGTACTCGGCAGAAGCCGATTGCCCGTCCGTCGATGGCAGGGACTTCAGTCTCCTCGCTGCGCCGAGAACCGCCGACCCGGACATCCAACTTTGTCGGCTGGCAGACGACGAACCTGAGTACTTCATCCAGGTGCTGGGTACGGCGAAGCGCACCCCACACTCGGGAAACTCGGATTGCACGATGCGTTCAAGCACACCTTGTATTCCTTGACCACATTCGGAGGCCGACGATTCCACGATGATCGTGTCGCTCTCACGGGTGAGTCTGGCCCATGACGTCTCGGGAACGCCTTCGCCGTAGAGATGGTTCTTGACACCGAGCGCGAATCCCTCTCCCCGCGAGACGGTTGAGCCCATCAAGGTGCGTCCTGTTCCACCAGGCACATTGAGATCGAGTGTCGCGTCCAAAGAAGGCAATTCGAGTGCCATGCATCGATCGATCAACTCGTGCAGATCGGTTTGGTCTTCGAATCGTTGTCCTGAAGTGGGGAAGGGGTCACCCTCGACGAGCACGTTCCTCCGACGAATCTCCACGGGATCGAGCCCCAACTTCGACGCCAGCAAATCGACGGTGGACTCCATGCCGAAGCAGGCCTGCACTGCGCCGAAACCGCGCATCGCGCCGCTCACCGGATTGTTCGTGCGCACGGCCCTGCCGTGGACTCTCACGTGCGGGATCCGATACGGGCCTGCCGAGAAGTAGCACGCACTTCCCAAGACGGGACCAGACGTGCTGGCGTACGGACCTCCGTCCAGATCGATCGATACGTCGAGCGAGACGAACGTGCCGTCCCGCTTCGCGCCGAGTCGGTAGCGCATGTAGGCGGGATGTCTCTTGGGAGGGGCGAGGAACGACTCCGAACGGCGATAGGTCGTCTTCACCGGTTTGCCGAGTGCGAGGGCGGCAATGGCGAGATGGGCCTGCAGGGTGATGTCCTCGCGGCCCCCGAACGCTCCGCCGATACCGGAATTGATGAGATGTACTTGCTCGGGTGGAAGATCGAGGACGGCGCACAACTGTTGTTGGTCCGTGTGCAAGTCCTGTGTGGCAAGGATCAGCGTCACCCCGCCATCGGCGTTGGGGTAGGCCACGGCGCTCTCTGGAGCGAGGAAGAGTTGATCCTGGCGTCCCGTCTCCCACGTGCCGCTGACGACGACGTCGGCCGTTTCAGCGTCACCCCGCTCGATCACCAACTCTCTGATCAAGGCACCCTGCGGATGGATCGGGTCGTTGACGAGTGCACCTTCGATCGTGGTGACCGCCTCGAGAGGTCGCCACGTCACTTCGATTACGTCGAGTGCCTGCCAGGCAAGCTCTTGACTGTCGGCAACCACGAAAGCCACGGGTTCGCCCTCGTGGCGGGCAACGTCCTCAACGAAGACCGGTTGGTCATGGACGATGTGTCCGAGCAATCGACCGGGGATCACGTCCGCGTGGGTGAAGACTCGGTGTACCCCGGGCATTGCCAGTGCTTTCGCCGTGTCCATGGAAACGAGTCGGGCATGGGCATGTGGACTCCGCTTGGTTGCCCCGAACAACATGCCGGGGACTCGCACGTCGTTGCTGTACTCGAACTCGCCGGAGATCTTCGGAGGCACATCGGGTCGAACGCCAGTGCCGAAAGGCGTGACGGACGGAGCGTGAACCGTCATCGGTCGCCCTCGCGTCGACGGTGACTCACTTCCAACACCGCCTCGATGATCCCGAGGTAACCGGTACAGCGGCATATGTTGCCGGCCAGTCTCTCCCGTACCGACTCGTGCGTCAGCTCGGCCCCCGATGTGAGGGCCGATTCTGCGGCGACGACGAAACCGGGGGTGCAAAAGCCGCACTGCACGGCTCCGTGCCTGGCGAAGGCAACCGCCAGGTCTTGACTCATGAGCGATGCCACGGTCTCCACGTTCGAGTCGTCACAAATCATCGCGGGAACGAGACAAGAGTTCTGTACGAGTCCATCGATCTTGACGAGACATGAACCGCATTCGCCCTGTTCACATGCGCCTTGTGCCCGTGTA
>JBJTFU010000173.1:0-8985 GCA_046093585.1 Ilumatobacteraceae bacterium
CGCAAGATGGCCGAGGACACCGTCGACGAGGTGCTGCAGACACTCGGTCGATCGGCGCGTTGCAAGACGAAGCGATTGCGGCTCCGTGGAGCAGGCGATGCAGTTGCTGCTCCGTCCCGGCACCTGCGCACACGGTACGGCTCGGACTGGACGGAGGTGCGAGCGATCATCGATGCGGATCCGTCGATGGCCCACCCACTGATTCCCGGCATGCCCTATCTGCGCGCCGAGGCGATCCACGCCGTTCGTCACGAATGGGCGCGAACCGTGGACGACGTGTTGTCGCGACGCACTCGCGCTTTGTTGCTCGACCGTCGCGCCGCGCTCGCCGCGTCCACCGACGTGGCCCGCCTCCTCGCCGATGAACTCGGTTGGGACGACGCACGAGTGGATCTCGAGGTACGACGCTTTGCCGACGTCTGTGCCAGGGAGGAACGGGCGGCCAGGATGAGCGAAGCGGAGTATCTTGCCTCTCGATGATCTCTCCACGCGATCCGATCGAGTTCGCTGACGGCGCAGTAACACCACGATTGCAAGTCGACCCACTGGCCGCTGGCATCGTCGAGGAATTGGCGAGCGGTTGTCCCACGAATACGGCGACCGAGTCGCTCATCGACCATTCCCCCGACTGGTGGCCACGCGCGATGCACTGGGCGATCCCCGGCAGGACCAGGTCGATGCCTACGGCGGTGTGCATGCCCACCAGCGTCGATGAAGTTGCACACGTCGTACGGGTGTGCTCCCGCCACCGCATTCCGATCACGCCGATGGCGGGTCGATCCTCGGTGACGGGCGCCGCCACACCCGCACAAGGCGGCGTGGCGCTCGACATGACGGGCATGAACGAGATCCTCGAGGTGGACTCGACGTCGGGGGTCGTGTGCGTGGAGCCAGGCATGTTCGGTCCCGAACTCGAGAGCGAGTTGCAGACGAAGCATCGGCTGACCGTCGGACACTTTCCGCAATCCTTCGACATCTCCACGGTCGGCGGCTGGGTGGCATCGCGCGGTGCCGGCCAATACTCCACTCGCTACGGCAAGATCGAAGACATCGTCATCGGCCTCGAGGTGGTCCTTGCCGACTCTCGGGTGGTGCGCCTCGGACCACACGCTGCCGCCGCGCAAGGCCCGGACCTGATGCAGTTGTTCGTCGGCTCGGAGGGAACACTCGGGGTGATCACCAAGGTGTGGTTGCGCGCCCATCCCCTCGCCGATCACCGTCGCCTGGCCGCTTACTCTTTCGCCTCGCTCGAACTCGGCATCTCCGCAGTGCGCGACTCGGTGCGCCATGGTGCGACCCCGGCGGTCCTACGCCTCTATGACGACATCGAATCGGCGCGCAGTCATGCCGCCACCGAGTCTCGCTGCACGCTCCTCGTCCTCGACGAGGGAACTCCAGAAATCGTCGACGCGACACTCTCGGTCGTGGACCGATTCGTCCGGCAACACGGCGGACGAGCGGAGTCGGTGTCGCTGGTCGAACGATGGCTCGAACACCGCAACGACGTGAGCGCACTCGCTGCCCTCACCCACAAGGGCTTCGTCATCGACACGATGGAGGTGACCTCCCCGTGGTCGCAGACCGTGGCCGTGGTCGAAGCAGTCAAGCGAGCCGCCCTCGGAGTGGACGGCGTGCGTAACGCCTCGGCGCACCTGTCGCACAGTTACCTCGACGGCGCTTGCCTCTACTTCACCTTCGCCGCGAAGGGCGAGGACCCCGACACCACCTACGTCAATTTGTGGGATGCCGCGCAGCACGCCGCCCTCGACTGCGGTGCCACGCTGTCGCACCACCACGGCGTGGGGATGAGTCGGGCACGGTTCATGCATCGCGCGCTCGGCGAATCGTTGGCGGTGTTGCGCGACCTGAAGAAGACCCTCGACCCGCACGGCATGTTCAACCCGGGAAAACTCGCACTCGGCGAGGAGTTCTGGCCGTGAGCGTTCTCGTCGTCGACATCGGCACCACCGGCGTGCGCGCGGCAGTGGTCACTGAGCGGGGAACGATCGACACCTTGCACTACGAGAAGTTCGCGCCGGTGTCCCCTGCGCCGGGACTGGTCGAATTCGATGCAGAGCGACTCGGTGAACTCTGCGTGCGCCTCGCCGAGCGTGCACTGGCCGACGCAGGTCCGGTCGCCTGCGTGGGGATCACCAATCAACGCGCGAGCACCGTGGCGTGGGACGCCCGCACCGGCAGACCCGTGGCTCCTGCACTCGGCTGGCAGGACTTGCGCACCGTCGGGCAATGCATCGAAGCACGTGCGAAGCACGGCATCACCGTGGCACCGAACCAGACGGCCACGAAGGCGCAGTGGCTCAGCCAGCAAGCCGACCCGGAGTCGCGCCAGCACCTCCGCTTCTCCACCGTGGAGTCATGGGTGGCCCGTGTGTTGTCGAACGACTCTCTCCACGTGTCGGACCACACCAATGCGGCCGTCACCGGTCTCTACGACCCCCACGCGAATGGTTGGTCCGAGGCATGGTGTGCACTGTTCGAAATCGAATCGTCGGCGATGCCGACGATCGTTCCTTCGATCGGAGTGCAGGGCATCGCCTCGCGTCTCACGGGCGCACCCGCCATCTCCGGGTTGATCGGCGATCAACAGGCTTCACTCATGGGTCAGGCGTGCATCGAGCCAGGGGACGCCAAGATCACGTTCGGCACGGGCGGCATGCTCGATCAATTTCGCGGTGGGGTTGGACCGACGCAGACCTCGCGAGCCGCACACGGCACGTTTCCGATCGTCGCCTACTCGACTGAATCGACGATCGAATGGGGTGCGGAGGCGATCATGTTGTCGGCCGGTACGAACGTGGACTGGTTGTGCGAGGATCTCGGGCTCGTCGACGATCCGCGCGACACCGACCAGATTGCCGCGAAGGCGGGTGGCTCGGGTGGCGCGGTCTACGTTCCGGCGCTTCTCGGTCTGGGCACGCCACACTGGGACTACGGTGCGCGGGGCACATTGCTCGGACTGACGAGAGGAACGACGAAGGAACACGTCGTACATGCGGTGCTCGAGGGAATCGCCCAACGCGGGGCCGACCTTCTCGAGGCCACCGAGGCCGATTCTGGACTACGCATCGAGCGGATGCGCATGGACGGCGGGATGAGCCGCAACGAGACCTTTGTGCAGTTGTTCGCCAATGCCACCAATCGCCCCGTGGACGTCAGTCCCGTCACGGAGGCCACGACTCTCGGGGCGGCATTCGCGGCGGGAGTGGGCGCTGGAGTGTGGGCGACACTCGACGAGGCAACGAGCACGATCGCGCCGTTACGCACGATCGAGCCCACCCATCCCCTCGACCGCGAGGCGTGGAGGGCGGCACTGGCCCGCGCCAAGGCGTGGATCCCCGCGCTCTCGGCACTCGATTTCTAGATTCGAGGAGCCCGAATCGGCAAGAATGGAGCGTCCCGTGAAAGGAAACTCATAGTGCCCTCCCTATCCACGCGCCCACGAGGCAAGAGCAGTGCGGTACCCGCCGCCGACAAGGCGCTCTTGATCGTCGCCCAGTCCGCCGAGTTGGCGGTACACGACCTGTATTTGAACGCCATCGCGAAGGCCGGTTTCTCGGGCGACGAACTCGCCACGATGCAACTCTTCGCCGAACATCACCTCGCCTACGTGCAGGCCATCGGCGGTTTGCTCGGCTCCGATGCACCGTTCGAGCGCGACGACGCGATCTATCAGCAGTTCCTCGGTGCGACGTCGAGCAGCGCCACTGCCACGCGCACCCTGCAGACGCTCGAGAACACACTCGCCGCCACTCACACCGACATCTTGTCGCGACTCGAAGGCACGAACGGCGCCGAGTTGGTCGCATCGATCATCACTGTCGAGGCACGACATGCCGCCGTGTTCGGCACGCTGCCCACGCTCTCGCTCACGAGTGCACTCGACAACTCGGCGATGTCGCTGTTGCCACCCGCACCTGCGTCGACGAACGCCACGACCGAAACCACGCCCGAAACTGCGACGGAAACGACGGTGGCACCATGAGCGAACTGAACCTCTCCCGCCGTCAGTTACTGCGACTGAGCGGCGCATCCATCGCCGGCTCGTTGTTCCTCGCCTCGTGCGGCAAGCAATCGAACGTCGAGGAATCCTCGAACATCGCCAGCGCCGGAACCGTCCCACCGACGACCGCACTTCCCGAAGCAGAAGTCAACGACATCGTGTTGCTGCGCACGGCGGCCTCGCTCGAGTACAACGCGATCGACACGTACGAACTGGCTCTCGAGGCGGGTCTGCTCACGGGCGACTTCGCCAAGTTGAGCGATGCCGTGAAGCGGTTCCGCGACGACCACCGTGAACATGCTGAGGCAGTGAACGGCCTGATCGTGGCTCTCGGGGGCAAGGCCCACACGTGTGCCAACACGCGGATCAAGAGCACCTACCTCGATCCTGCCGTTGCCCTGATCACCGAGGACGGCAATCCCGACGCTGCGCTCGACACCATCGCCCTCGCCCATGCCCTGGAGAACGTCGCCGCCCAGACGTACCAAGGCGTCGTGGGTCTGCTCTCGTCGCCGAGCCTGCGCGCCGACGCGATGCGCATCGGTCAGGACGAGGCTCGTCATACGGTCGTGCTCGCCCAAGTGCTGAACCCCGGCCATGCATCCGTGCCGCAGACCGTGGATGCCGCAACAGGACGGAACAACATCGCCTCGGTGCCGACCGCGTTCGGCTCGCTGGCCAACGTTCCGCTCACCATCGGCAAACCGAACGCCGATGGCGTCAAGACGAACTTGATCCTCAGCACCCCCAGCCTCAACTCGTTCGTCTACGACTACGTCTCCTGCTGATCGAGGTTCCGCGCCGATCGACGCGGGACAATCATCCGATGCTTCGGTACTGTCGCCCGGATCGTGGCGCTACGCACCACCTTTAGACTCGTCACAGACGGTGAGTCAGTCGGATGACCGCGGTTCCGCCTCACGGTGGATCTGAGGAAAGTCGGGGCTTCACAGGACAGAGTGCCGGCGAGAGCCGGGTCGGGGTGACCTGACGAAAGAAGCAACAGAGAACAGACCGCCGATGGGTCTCTCGCAAGGGGGATCACAGGCAAGGATGAAACGGTGCGGTAAGAGCGCACCAGCACGTCGGGTAACCGACGTGGCTCGGCTTCCCCACTCGAAGCAAGACCAAGCAGAGGGCATGGGCGGTCCGTCCGTTCGGCAACGAACAACCCTCGGGTAGGTTGCATAGAGGGATGGTCATCGGCGAGGAAGGGAAACCAACCTCGTTACAGAACCCCGCTTACAGACCGACTCACCGTCACCTCACTTGACGCGCGACGGCCAAGCGCCGCAGGAACCACACCAACAACGCCACACCCATGACCTCGAGCAGGAGGTTGGCGGCGAGTGGACGATCGAAGGTGGGCAGACGTGTCGTCCCCGCGTCCAGCCCGCCGAGCGGCCACCAGAAGAGCCGCGTCTCGGTGAAGACGAAGTCGGCGACCAGGTGCATGAACAAACCGAATGCGAGGGCGAGCGCCTTCTTGCGCACCGGTCGTCGACCGATCGTGGACGTCATCGCCACTGCGAGATACGCCACGACGACGACGATGCTGTGGACGGGAGCCACCGCACCGGGAACGAGTCCGAGCGCGTCGGGAAGCACCGCCCCGATCGCCACCCAGGCGAATGGAAAGTACGCATCACGAAACACGAACCAGACCATGGCGAGCGCCGCGCCGACGAACCACAAGAACATCGTTCAGAGCACCAACATGCAGCCGCAGTGCGGGCACTCGGGAATCTCGTCGTCGAGTAACCGCCGCAATTGGTCACGCTCGGCCTGCGAGAGATCCAAGTGACACCCACCACATGCGGCACCCAGCAGTTCGGCAATCGCCACTCGTGAGGACTGCTTGCGTCGGGCCTCGTATCGGGCGAGCAACGAGGCCGGCGTCGCCTCAGCCGTCGTCGCGCGTCGCGACGCCAACTGGTTGATCTCCACTTGGATCACTTCCTGGGCGATTCGGAGCTCACTGACCGCAGTCTCGAGCGCACCACGACCCGCGGCCAGTTCGGCGGACTTGCGTGAGAGTTCGTCCCCTGCGCGTTCCGCTTCCTCGAGCGCGGCCAAACCGCGATCGTCACACTCCCCGCGGTCGGCGCTGAGTGTCGCAATCTCGTGTTGCAAGGCCTCGGCTTCGCGCGGGGCGATGACGGTCTTCAACTGCGACTCGAGCCGACGGATCTTGACATCGATCTCCGCCGCCTCACGTTCACTCGTCGCCAAGGCCTCGGCCGCCCCTGCCGTCCGCCGCTCCAACTCGCCGATCTCTCGTTCGAGCGTCGCGACCGTCTCCATGCACTCACGACGCCGATCTATCTCGGGCAGATGGGTGAGACGATGATTCGCTTGTTCGATCGCGATGTCGAGCCCTTGCACGGCGAGGAGTTCGGCGAGGCCCTCCATCATCGTTCGGACACTACTGGCCCACCACTTGCACCGACGCGGGGAACGGCTTGTTGCACTCGTAGATCCAGTACTCCCCGATCCCCACCGTGTTGACCGGTGAATACGGATTGGTGTCAGTGGGTGCGATCGTGGTCCCGGGATCGACGACGCTCACCGTCACCGTGTCACCGGGGATTTCGGGATTGGCTGGCTGGTTCTTGTCCGGTTGCGCAGGAATCGTTCCCGTCACCACACGCGCCAGACACTCGGTTCCCGGCAGATAGATCCGCTTCGGCGTCACGTCGGGGCGAATCGCCGTCGACACCGCCTCCGGTGGTGCATCCCAATCGAGGTTGGGCTCACCCGCATGGATCGAGTCCATAGCGGCCTTCCAGATTCGCGCCGGATACATCGCGCCTTGCACGCGCACGATGCCGTCCTTGTTGACGAACTCGGGAATCTTCACCATCGGCGTGTAACCCTTCGGATCACCCACCCACACCGCGGTCGACACCTGGCGCGTGAAGCCGACGAACCAAGCGTTGGTGTTCTCGTCCTGCGTACCCGTCTTGCCTGCCGCCGGTCGCTCCCCTGCGAGCGGGGTGCGCCGTGCAGTTCCACGAATGAGCACGCCCTTCAAGGTGTCCACGGCACGCAACGCGACGTCGGGGGTGAGCACCTGCTGCGATTCGATCTCGTGCCGATACAACTCGCCGTTGGCATCCTCGATGCGCTCCACGAGGTACGGACGGAGATGTACTCCGAGATTGGCGATCGCCTGGGCACTCGTGGCCATGTCGAGGGGACTCAGTTCGTTGGCGCCGGTCGTCAGCGAAGCAAACGGCTGGATGGACAGCGTCTCCGGATTGCTCCACTCGCTGTCGACCATCTTGTACATCAACGACACGGTGCGCTCGAGACCCACCGCCTGCGACAGCTTGGCGTAGGCACAGTTGATCGACAGCTCCGTCATCGACCGCAGCGTCGACACACCGCGCGACACGCCCTGGGTGATCTCGAACGGCTCTTCGGGTTTGCCCGGGTTGGGCAGGGTGCAAGGCAGCGTGCCGTCGATCAAGTCGTCTGGCAACACTCCCGCCTGCAGGGCCGCGGCAAGGATGAACATCTTCACGCTCGACCCCGTCTGGCGACGACGCAAAGCCACGTTCACCTCGTTGGTGCCAGGTACGAAACCGTCACCGCCGACCATCGCGAGCACACCACCCGTCTGGTTGTCGATGCTCACCACCGCAGCCGTGATGCCCGTCTTGTTACGCGGCAACTGCGCCTCCACCGCCACCTCGGCCGCAATCTGTGCCTGTCGGTCGAGCGTGGTGTAGATCTTCAGACCACCGCGGAACAGTCGGTCGTAACGCTCTTGGTAGGTCGCTCCGAGGATGTCCGTGCGGTTCAGCAGGTAGTCCTTGACCGCTTCCGTGAAGTACGTCCGGTTGACGTCTTCCTGCGGGATGCTGTTCACTTCTTCAGGGATCGGGCAATCAGCATCCGTCACCGTGCGCACCCGCGGTGTCTCCCAACCCTTGCACGCCGCAGTCGCTTGCTCGCCCGTGATCACGTTCGTCTCGACCAGTCGCCCGAGCACGGTCTTGAAGCGGATCCGCGACGAATCCGGTCGACGAATGGGATCGTAAGTCGAGGGGGCTTGGACCAATCCCGCGAGGAAGGCTCCCTGCACCGCGGTGAGTTGGCTGACGGGAGCGCCGAAGTACACCTCCGCGGCCGCCCGCAACCCGTAGGCGTTGTTCCCGAAGAACACGGTGTTCAGGTACCGCTCGAGGATGTCGCGCTTGGCCACCTCTTTCTCGAGCATCGCGGCATACCGCGCCTGCAGGATCTTGTAGCGACCATCCCTGCTCAATCCGGCCAGGAACTCGTTCTTCACCACCTGCTGGGTAATCGTGGAAGCACCTTGTCGCGACGACGATGCCTGATAGTTCGACAGGAGCGCGCGCACCGTGGCCCGCAAGTTGACACCCTGGTGACTGAAGAAGGGGGTGTCCTCGACGGCGAGGAACGACGCGATCACGGCTTCGGGGACGCTGTCCACGGGCGTCCGTTGGGCATTTTCCACCTGGAAGACGCCGATCTGCTGGCCGTTCACGTCGTAGACAACGCTGCGCTGGGACAAACCCGTGAATTGGGTGAGGTTGACGGGAATGACTTGGTGGCTGTTCAACACACCCCACGCGGGCGGGGCCATTGCCGTCACCACGGCGGTGAGAAACAGTGCTCCGGCGAGAACGGTGACCGAGAGCCGAATGCCGAGTCGTGCGAGGGGGCTCACTTCAACCGAAACGCTACCCTGCCCCCATGACGACCGTTCGGCAAGCCCCCATCAAGCCCTTTCGCTTCGGCGTGCAGGTTTCCACCGCGCCCGACGCGAAGTCGTGGGTGTCTCTCGCGCGCAAAGTGGAGGATCTCGGATTCGCCACGCTGACGATGCCCGATCACTTCACCGATCAACTCGCCCCGATGCCGGCCTTGATGGCTGCCGCTCAGGCTACGACCCACCTGCGCGTGGGTGCGCTCGTGTGGGACAACGACTACAA
>JBJTFU010000174.1:0-5478 GCA_046093585.1 Ilumatobacteraceae bacterium
TTGCCGAGGACCGACTCGCGCCCTCCCGTGCGGCTGATGAAGCACACGTCCTGGCTGTCGGGCTTGGCCGCCGTGCGCAGCCCGAGGCACGAGGCGCGTTCGCGTACGTCGGCCTTGGTCATGCCGCCCACGGGGAACAACGTGTAGCCCAATTCGCGTTCGTCCAGCATGTGCACCACGTAGCTCTGATCCTTTGCGGCGTCGGCGCCACGCGTCACGCGCAACAACCCGTCGTCGTCCGGTTCGATGCGCGCGTGGTGACCCGTGGCCACCGCGTCGAAGCCGAGCAGTCGCGCGCGCTCACTCAGGCGCTCGAACTTGAGGTGACGGTTGCACTCGATGCACGGGTTCGGCGTCAGTCCATCGACATGGGCCGCCACGTACGGGTTGACCACCTTGGCGTCGAAGTCGTCCTGGAAGTTGAACACCAGGTGGTCGATCCCGAGCTGCTGCGCCACGCGGCGGGCGTCGTCCACGTCGGACACCGAGCAACACCCCGTGTCGCTCTCGCCGCCCCACAGGCGCATGGTCACGCCGACCACCGCGTGTCCCTGGGCGATCAGTTCGGCCGCGGCCACGGACGAATCCACGCCACCGGACATCGCGACCAACACCTTCATGACATCAAGGCTACGGGCGCAACCGTGGGCCCGAGCGACTTCAGCGCGCGCGGAGACGCAACACCGCGCTCGACACCGCATCGATCGCACGATCGATGTCGTCGTGCGTGGTGGTGTGGCCGATGCTCATGCGCAAGGCACCACGGATGAGCGAGTTCGACACGCCCATCGCCGCGAGCACGTGCGACGGGGACATCGCCCCACTCGCGCACGCCGATGCGGCAGAGGCGTACACATTTGCCTCGTCCAAGAGGAACAGCAACGCTTCGCTCTCCACGCCGGAGAAGCACAGGTGAACCACACCCGGCACCCGATGCTCGGCAGGAACCGTGACGGTGACCTCGCCCACCCGCTCGACGATCCCCTGCTCCAAGCGCTTCGACAGCCCGCCCAAACGCGCGATCTCGCTCGCGCGCTCCTCGTCCGTCGCCCGCAACGCGGCGGCCGTGGCCACGATGCCCGGCACGTTGTGCGTGCCGCTGCGGCGGTCCCGCTCCTGACCACCACCGAAGATCAATGGCTCCACGCTCTTGCCCGCCCGCAACGTCATCACGCCGACGCCCTTCGGCCCACCGAACTTGTGCGCCGAGAGCGCAATCGAATCGACGAGCGGAGAAATCTCGCGCAGGTCCAACCAACACGCCGCTTGCACCGCGTCGCAATGCAGGATCGCGTTCGGGCGATGCTCGCGAACGAGCGCCGCGACTTTGCGCATCGGGGTGATCGTGCCCACCTCGTTGTTCACTGCCATCACCGACACCACCGAGACGTCGATCGACTGATCGCGCAGCACACGCTCGAGATGCTCGAGATCGATTGCACCGGTCGGCGTGGTACCGATGATCGGCCCACCGGTGTGCTCCACACAGTGCAACACGGCGTGGTGCTCGGCGGCGGAACACACCGCCACCCCGCCGTGCTTGCGTACCGCGCCCAAGATGGTGGCGTTGTCTGCTTCCGTGCCGCCCCCCGTGAAGATCACCTCACCCGGTTCACAGCCGATCACTTGCGCAATGTCGTCACGCGCTTCATCCACGGCCTTGCGTGCGCGGCGGGCGAAGCGGTGGGCGCCTGCCGGGTTGGCGTACGTGGCATCCAGGTACGGACGCATGGCCTCGATCGCCACCTCGCGCATCGGCGTGCTCGCTGCGTGATCGAGATAGACGGACATCGTTCGTCACACTACCCGCCACACTGAGAGCGTGGAGTTCTCGCACTACGACCATTCCGACAATGACTATTCCAACAATGATTACGGCGAGCAGTTCGCCGACGTCTACGACGAGTGGTACGAGGATCTCGACGACATCGACGGCGTCGTGCGCTTCGTCGTCGATCTAGCCGACTCCCAACCGGTCCTCGAACTCGGGGTCGGTACGGGGCGACTTGCAGTCCCGCTCTCGCAACACGTTCCCGTCACGGGAGTCGACAACTCGCCGTCGATGATGGCGCGCTTGCTCGCCCGCCCCGATGTCGATCCGCGCCTCACCGTGAGCGTCGGGCACATGGTGCGCGACATGCCACGCGGGCCGTTCGCCGTGGTACTGATCGCCTACAACACGCTGTTCAACCTGCTCTCTGGCGATGAACAACGTGCGTGCCTCGCCGAAGCGAACGAGCGTCTCATGGTGGGCGGACACGTGATCATCGATGCGTTCGTGCCCGACGACGAGATCACCAACTCGGCCGAGCAGGGCACTCAGGTCGTCCGCGGAGATCGACTCGTCGAGTCGCGCTCATGGGTGGACACGACGAGGCAGTTGATGGGTGGCACGTTCATCGACGAGTCGGGCCGCGGTCGCGACTGGCAGGTGCGCTATGCGTCCCCCGCGGAGATCGACGAGATGGCTCGTGCCGCAGGCCTGGTGCTCGAGTCACGCTTCTCCTCGTACTCACGCGAACCCTTCACCGACGCAAGTTCGCGTCATATTTCCGTCTACGGTCGCGCTCCCGAGTGCACCGCTTAGTACGGTCGTCGCATGGCCCTCATCCAGGTTTCGATCGACATCGTCGCAACACCCGAGCGCGTGTGGGAGGTGGTCGAACCCGTCGAACGTCACGTCGACTGGATGGCAGACGCTGTGGCGATTCGTTTCGTCGGGTCGCAGACCCGCGGTGTGGGTACCGCCTTCCTCTGCGACACCAAGGTGGGCCCACTGCGCCTCACCGATCGCATGGAAATCACCGAGTGGGAGCCGGGAAAGGTGATGGGCGTCCGTCACGTCGGCATCGTCACCGGCACGGGCAAGTTCACCATCACCCCCACCGGGTCGGGCACCCGCTTCGAGTGGATCGAGGAGTTGATCTTCCCGTGGTGGATGGGTGGCCCGCTCGCCGGCATCGTCGGCGGACAACTGGTGATGAAGGCGATCTGGCGACGCAACCTGCGCGAGCTGAAGAAGATCGTCGAAGCGCGTTAGAGCGCGCGCACGAACGCGGTCGCCGCGGCGGCCAACACCACCGTCACGATCAGCGGCATCCTGCGCCACGCAGAGAAACCAGCGACACCGAGTCCGATCACGCGCTCGTCGAACATCAACTCGGTGCCCGTCGAGAACGTGTCCTTCAACACGAGTGCGGTGAGTAGCGCGGCGGGGATCAACGCCAACGAACGCTCCAGCCAGCCCGGCAACGTGCGGCCGCCGATGATCACGAAACCGACCGCCTTGAACGCATAGGCACCGAGCGACAGCCACACCACGAGCCACCACGACATCTCGGTCGTCACATTCACGACTCGTCCCCCGTTGCGGGAACGCCGACGAAGATCGCCACTCCCGAGAGCAACACGGGTAGTCCCACCGGAGCGAAAGGAATGGCGATCAGGCAGATTGCTCCGCCGATGGCGGCAGCCAATCGCGCACGCCTGCGCGCCAAGTGCGGGTACAACATCGCCACGAACGCGGCGGTGAAGGCCACATCCAAGCCGAATTGGTCCGGGTCGATCGCGCTACCAGCGAGTGCGCCTAGCAACGTGCCGAGGTTCCAACACGAATACAGCGCGATCGCCGTCGTCCAGAACGCGATCTTGCGCAACTTCGGGTCGCGCTCGGCCATGTGCATCGCCGTCGTCTCATCGATGATGAACTGCGCGGTCAAGAGTCGCTTGCCGATCGAATCGCCGAAGTACGGAGCGAGCGCCAGGCCGTACACGCCGTTGCGCGCCGCCAACAGCAACGATCCACCGAGCGCGGCGCCAACCGTTCCCCCACTACCGATTACCGCCATCGCCGACAACTGGGAAGCGCCGGTGAAGGTGAGCAGGCTGAGTGCACACGTTTGGGCGACGCTCGCTCCGGCGCTCACGGCGAGCACGCCGAAGGAAAGCGCGAAGACGCCTACCGCACCGCTCAGTGTGAGGCTGGCGGTGACGACACGGCGGACGTCAGGCGCCGACACCCTTGAGCATTTCGTCCGCCGCGCTCCAAGGATCGATCGCCGAAGTCTCCACTTCGCGTCGCAGTGCCTCCCACCGATCGCCTTGGCACAATTCACGGGCACGCTCTTCGAGTCTGCGCTCCACGATCTCACGCAACTCTTCACGCAGCCGGGCGCTGCGACGAGCGCTCAACTCACCGGCCTGCTCGACGTGTTCGCGGTGTTCACGAATCGCCGACCACAGATCGCTCACGCCCTCGCCCGAAGTGGCCACGGTGGACACGATCGTCGGTCGCCACTCGCCTTCGCCGAACTCGGACAACTCGAGCATTCCCTCGATGTCACGACGTGTCTCGCTCGCACCGGCGCGATCACTCTTGTTGATCGCGAACACGTCGGCGATCTCCATCAATCCTGCTTTGTTCGCCTGCACCGAGTCACCCCAGCCCGGGTTGACCACCACCACGGTGGTGTCGGCCTTGCCGACGATCTCCACCTCGACCTGACCGACGCCGACGGTCTCCACGATGATCCACGGAAAGCCGAGCGCATCGAGCAGGCGCACCGACTCACTGGTGGCCACCGACAATCCGCCTTGGTGACCGCGCGTGGCCATGCTGCGGATGAACACACCCGCGTCGAGCGCGTGATCCTGCATGCGCACGCGATCACCGAGGATTGCGCCACCCGTGAACGGCGACGACGGATCGATCGCCAACACCGCGACACGGTCCCCCGACTTGCGCAGGTTTCCGATCAGCGCACTCGTCAGGCTGCTCTTGCCTGCGCCGGGTGCTCCCGTGATGCCGACCACGTAACCGTTGCCGGTGAGGCGGTGTGCGCGTCTCGCGATGTCGCGCGCAGGTGCACCCCCGCGTTCGATCAGCGACAACAAACGGGCGAGAGCGCCACGGTCACCATCGGTCGCCGCTGCGAACAGAGTCTCGACGTCGAGGTCGTTCTTGGACAAGGGTCAGACCGCCACGACCCCGGTGACGCCGTCGACGCGATCCTTCATGATTCGTTCGATGCCGGCCTTCAACGTTTGATCCGACGCCGGACACGTGCCACAGGCGCCCACCAACGTCACCGTCACGATGCCGGTCGACTCGTCCACTTTCTGCAACACGATGTCGCCGCCGTCGGCCTGCAGGGCCGGGCGAATGACTTCGATGGTCTCCTCGACCTGTTGTTGCATGCTCATGTGAAGTACTGGCTCCTCGTGACGCCTCTACGATACGGGGGTGCTCGCACACCAAGGTGGTTGGGATGAGATCCTGCTCGTTGCAGGGCCGATGGTCGTAATCGTGCTCATGCTCTGGCGCGCCACGCGCAACGCGGAGCGCAACGCCGAGAGCAGCGAGCCCCAACCGGACGCCTGAGCCGGCTCCCTAGCTGCGTCGAGTGACGCGGGCGCCGAGCGCGGCCAGTCGACCCACCAGGTCGTCGTAGCCCCTGTCGATGTGGTGCACCTGGGAGA
>JBJTFU010000175.1:0-38808 GCA_046093585.1 Ilumatobacteraceae bacterium
GTCGGCCCTCCATCCGGCCGCCACCCGGTTGGGTGAAGACGAACCCGTGGGCGTCACCGATCGGCTTGGGAACGATGAACACGCTGAGTCCTTTGTGGGCCTTGGAGCGATCCGGATCGGTGCGGGCGAGCAGCATCAACACGTTGGCGCGTGCGCCGAAGGTGCACCACGTCTTCACTCCGTTGATCACCCAACCGGCGGCACCGTCGGGTGATGTGCCGCGAACGGCGGTGGTCTTCAGGCTCGCCACGTCGCTGCCGTAGTCCGGTTCGGTCACGGCAACTGCCGCCATGACGTCCGTCGTCGCGAGCTTCGGCAGCCAGTGGTGCTTCTGTGCCTCCGTCCCGCCGCGAACGAGTGCACGGGTGAGGATTTCCGGCCGCGTGATCAGCGAACCGCCGATACCAAGTGAAGCGCGAGAGAGTTCCTCGGTGGCGATGCAACTGGCCATGTATTCGCCGTCACCACCCTCGCTGAAGCCGCCGTATTCACTCGGCACCGACAAGCCGAATGCACCGATCTCGGCCAGACCCGAGATGATCTCCTCCGGCACGTCGGCATTGTGGCGATGCACGTGTTCGGCGCGGGGAGCGATCTCCTTGACCGCGAAACTACGGAACGTGTCCTGCACCATCTCGTACTCGTCGTCGAGGTGACGCGGACCGGCGACCTCGGCGAGACCTGCGAGCACATCGGGGTCGCGCCACTGCGCGACGAAAGATGTGACTGCCGAGAATGCACCGGCATCCACTCCCCACATCGCTTCGCGACCCAACACTCGCGTGGCCACTTCGTGGGCCATGTCCGCCACGAAGACACACGTCAGTCGCGCTTCGTCGTCGCCCTTGGCGCCGTAGTCGAGCATCGAGCGTGCGGTGTGCAGCGCGGACGAGGCATGAGCCACGTCGTAGGCCAGTACTTGTTGGGTGTCCGGACCACCGAGCGCGGCGAGGTTTCGTGTCGCCTTGCCGACGACGTTGGAGACGACTTCGATGACTCCCGCTGCTGCGGTGAGATCAGGAGTGGGCGACATGGGGGAGACGCTAGTGATCGCGGGATTGCGATGCCCTATCCACGTTGGGATTGGCGACCTACGATGAGATCGTGGCGGGAACGAGCGGCTTGAAGTCGGCACTGACCACCTTGAAATGGGTGATCTTCGGGCTGGTCGTCTACTTCTTCGTGATCCCGTTGATCCCCGGGTTTCGGCGGGCCGTCACCGAACTGTCCCAGGTCGACCCGACGCTGCTGACCATCGGGCTCGGCCTGCAGATGCTGGCGCTATTCAGTTACTCGTTGCTGACCCATGCCGCGCTCGGGGAACGACACGTCTCCATTTGGCGTTTGTTCCGGATCCAATTGAGTACGAAGTCGGTGGGCAACATCCTGCCGGGGGGTAGCGCCGCGTCGAGTGCCCTCGGTTATCGGCTGTTACGTCTGTCCGGCGTGCAGGGGCCGGATGCTGGATTCGCCCTGGCCACTGCCGGGTTGGGTTCGGCGGTCGTGCTCAACCTGATCTTGTGGGTCGGTCTCATCGCCTCCATCCCGGGTCGGGGCGTCAATGCCGCGTATGGCACCGCCGCGATCATCGGTGTGGTCGTGATGGTGGTCGCCGCAGCGTTGATCTTCGGCATCATCGACGGCCAAGGGCGCGCAGAGCGCGCATTGCGTTGGATGGCCTCGCGACTGCGCTTCAACGAGGATCGTGCGGCCTCGGTGTTGACGCACTTGGGAACCCGACTGCAGGGACTCGCCACCGAGCCTCGCCTGCTCGTGCGCGTGCTCGTGTGGGCGGCAGTCAACTGGCTCCTCGATGCTGCGTCGCTGTGGGTGTTCCTCCGTGCTTTCGGCGCGTCGATGGCGCCCGACGCGTTGATCGTCGCGTTCGGGTTGGCCAACATCATGGCGGTGGTGCCGATCACCCCCGGTGGTCTCGGCATCGTCGAGAGCGTGTACATCCCCACCTTGGTGGGATTTGGCGCGACGCGTGGCGAGGCGACACTCGGTGTGCTGTCGTACCGGATCGCGCAATTCTGGATTCCGATCCTGCTCGGCGCGATCGCCTACCTCTCGCTGCGTGTCGGACCTTTCGCGATCGAACGCCGTGCCAACCTGCAGCCGTGGCGTCGACTTGCATTGGACGCCGCCGAGCACCCCGCGAGCAGGATCGACTTCCTCGAGCACTACGCACCGCGTGACCGCACCGGACAGTTCCCGATGCCCGACTTCCGCGGTGTCTACTCGTTGGACCAAGAAGCCGACGACGAGTCGGACGACGCGACGAAGCGCTGACGACGGCGTAGCGACTAGCGTCGAAGTTGATGACCGTACACGAACGCCCCTTTGGTCGGTGCCTCGAAGACTTCGTGGTCGGCGACGTCTATCGCCACTGGCCGGGCAAGACGATCACCGAGGCAGACGACCATCTGTTCTGCATGATCACCATGAACCACCACCCTTTGCACACCAACGATTGGTTCGCCGCGAAGAGCGTGCAGGGGCGCAACGTGGTGGTCGGGAACCTGGTGTATTCGTTGGTGCTCGGGATGAGCGTTCCTGACGTGAGTGGTGCGGCGATCGCCAACCTCGAGGTGGAGATGCTGCAACACAAGCACCCCACCTTCCACGGTGACACCATCCACGCCGAGACCCGCGTGCTCGAGGTGCAGGAGTCGAAGTCGAAAGCGGACCGCGGAGTGGTGACGGTCGAGACCAAGGGCTTCAATCAGGACGGCAAGGAAGTGTGTTACTTCCGACGCAGGGTGATGGTGTGGAAGAGGGCCGCGCTCCCGGTGCGCGAGCGCCCGTACGACGGTCAAGACGTCTGGGGCAGTTAGCAGGAATCGTCGACCCCGTCCTCGAATGGGGCGCTCAGCGACTGCGTGACCTGCCGTGGCGTCGCACGCGCGACCGGTGGCACGTCCTCGTGAGCGAGGTGATGTTGCAGCAAACCCAGGTTCATCGGGTGCAGCCGAAGTTCGAGCGGTTCATCGAATCGTTTCCCACTCCGCGTGCGTGCGCGGAGGCGCCACTCGGCGAGTTGCTGGCGCTGTGGCAGGGGCTCGGTTATCCGCGACGATGTCGCAACCTGCACGAGGCGGCGAAGACGGTGGTGCGCGATCATGGCGGACGAGTCCCCAGTGAGTTGGACGTCTTGCTCTCGTTGCCTGGTGTGGGTGGATACACGGCGCGAGCGGTGTTGGCGTTCGCCGACTCGCGCGACGTCGGCGTCGTGGACACCAACATCGCGCGCGTGTTGAGCAGGGTGGTCAACGAACCGTTGGGGAGGTCGCGGCTTCAGGAAATCGCGGATGACCTGGTGCCGAATGGTTCGGCGTGGGAGTGGAACCAGGTGTTGATGGACTTGGGTGCGACGGTCTGCACTGCCCGCGTGCCGCGATGCGGCGAGTGCCCGATTGCTCGGCTCTGCGAGTGGCGAATTCGGGGAGGCGCCGACCCTGCCGTCGGATCAGCGCTGACGAGCAAACCGCAGGCTCGATTCGAAGGGTCCGATCGCCAGGCGCGTGGAAGGTTGATGAAGGCGCTCCTGCAGTCGGGCGTCCGCCGAAGTGACGCCGCGGTAGTGATGGGCCTCGATGGGCAGCGCGGTCGCGCGGCGCGACTCGTGGACGACCTCGTGGGCGAGGGGCTCGTCGCCGTGTCCAACGAGTACCTCACCTTGCCGTGATTCGTTCGGTTGCCTGCTGATCAGGTCGTGACGAACTCGAGCACCGCCCGTGCCACGTGATCCGGTTGCTCCAGTTGTATGAAATGGCCGGCGTCGGGGAGCTCGACCACACGCGCGTTGCTCGGCGCGTGCGCGGCCGCGTCACGTGCCACTTCGATGCCGATGCATCCGTCGTTGCGACCGTGCAGGTAGAGCAGGGGTTGTGGAGGCACGTCACTTCCCACGAGTTGCTGGAGGTCCTGATGATCGGGGTTGCGATGGCCACTGCCGAAAGTCGCGCGGTAATAGCCGAGTGCAGCCTGCAGGTTCGCGGATTGGGAGAGACACTCCTTGGCGTTTCGCACGTCGACCGACGAGTCGAACCCGGGTGACCACGACTTCCAGATCATGTCGATGAATGCCAGATCGTTGGCGGGTACGACCAAGTCCGCGAGCGGGTGCTGAAAGTAGAACATGTACCAACTTCGCCTGATCTGTTCGAGGTTCCCGACGAAGGCGCGGGCCATCGCTCCCCACGGTGGAACGGCCATGCCCACCACTTTCGACCATCGTGCAGGCTCGAGGATCGCTGCGGCGTAAGCCGCCGTGGCACCCCAGTCATGACCGATGACGACGGAGCGGCCGTCTGCTCCCAACACCTCGTGCAGCGCGTTGGCGTCCAAGCCGAGTTCGCAGGTTTGATACGCGCCATCGGCGGGAACTGCCGACGGCGCATACCCCCGCATGAACGGGGCCACCGCGTGGAATCCCGCGTCGGCGAGGCGTGGCAAGAGGTGTCGCCACGAATGAGCAGAGTCGGGGAATCCGTGCAGACAGAGTGCGAGGGGACCACTCCCGCATTCGAGCGTGGCGAACCCGAGTCGCTCGGAGCGCACCACTCGTCGTTCGATGCGTTCGGACACGCCGAAACAGTACCTGAGTAGGATTTGCCCAATGACAAGCGACGCGGCGATGGATCCGAAGCAGTTTCGTGCGGTGATGGGACATCTGCCGACGGGAGTGGTGGTGGTGTCGGGTCGGGCGGCGTCCGGTGAGCTCGCGGGAATGACGATCGGATCATTCGTTTCCGTGTCGCTCCAACCGCCGCTCGCCGGATTCTTCATCGGAACGGGATCTCCGTCCTGGAAGAAGATCGCGGAAACCGGCCTATTCTGCGCGAGCGTGTTGGGCGTGGATCAAGAAGAGTGGTGTTGGAGGTTCGCCAAGGAGGCCGACGCCCGCTTCGACGGTGTGCCGCACACGTTCGGTGTCAATGGTTCCCCACGGATCGGTGGATCGGTCGCCTGGATCGAATGCGACGTCGAGAGCGTGACGAACGTCGGTGACCACGACTTCGTGCTCGGCAAGGTGACGACGCTCGAGGCAGCGAGTTCCAGTGCCGGTGCGATGACGTTCTATCGAGGGGCAATCGGGGGCACTGCTCGTTGAGCGATCTGGCCTGGGTGTGCGCGGCAATCGTGGGTTCCGTGTTCGTCTGGGCTGGCGCAACGAAATTGCAGGCCCGTCGTGCGTGGGCCGATCAAGCGCGGGACATGGGCGCACCGCTGTGGGCGATCCCGTTCGTTCCGTTCCTCGAACTCGCCCTCGGTGCACTCCTCGTCCTCGGATGGTGGCCACGTGTGACCACCATCGCGGCAGTGTTGGTGCTCGGTGCATTCACGGGGCTGATCGTGACCAACCTGCTCCGCGGTAACCGACCGTCGTGTGCGTGCTTCGGAGTGCGCTCGGCGCGCCCCCTCTCCTGGATGTTCGTGGCCCGTAACGTCGCGTTCGTCGGACTCCTTTTGGTGGCTCTGCTCGTCGGCTGACGGCGCCAACACCTAGCGTCCTCGGGATGCGTGTGTGGATCGATCAGGACCTGTGCACTGGCGACGGGCTGTGCGTCGACCATTGCCACGACGTGTTCGTCCAACTCGAGGATGGAATCGCCTATGTCAGCGAGGCCGGTGAAGTGTTGAACGATCCGGGCGGTTCTGGCAGCTTGGCACGGGTCGACGACCGACACGTGCAGTCCGTGGTGCAGGCGGCCGAGGTGTGTCCGGGCGAGTGCATCTTCATCGAACTCGACGAAGGTGAGTCGTGGTCGTCGGTACTCGAGGGAGATTCGGTACCACAACTGTCATAACATGAATCGGATGACATGGCGAATGACGGTTGCCGGTGTGGCGCTGGTCGTGGGTGTGTCGTCTGCTCCGTCGGTGCAGGCGCAATCCAATTCGCTCGATGCCCTGCAGGTGCTCGCCGCGATTCCCGTCCAGAACGAGTATCGATTCGGCTATTCCCGTGAACTGTTCCCGCATTGGCTCGATGTCGACGGGGACGGATGCAACGCGCGTGAACAGGTGTTGAAGCGCGACAGCGTGACGTTGCCGCAGGTGGATCCCATCAACTGTTTCGTGGTGGAGGGGGACTGGCTGTCGCCGTACGACGGTCGTACGGTGAGCGACCGCACCCAAGTGGACATCGATCATGTCGTGGCGCTGAAGGAGGCGTGGGATTCAGGCGCGTGGGCGTGGAGCCCGGCGCAACGCACGGCCTTCGCCAACGACACGTCTGACCGACGGTCACTCGTGGCGGCAAGTGCATCGTCGAATCGGCAAAAGAGCGACAAGGATCCGAGCAATTGGTTGCCCACGCGTTCGTCCCATGTGTGCACCTATCTCGGCAACTGGGTTGCGGTGAAGGCCAGGTGGGGACTGTCGATGGATCGCAGTGAGCATGGGCGGATTCGCAACGTCCTGACCTCACGTTGTGTCGGCATGAAGATCGCCGCGTGGACCCCGGTCGCAGGGATCGCCTCATCCACTGGGACCACGCCACCGTCGAGTGCGGGGTCGACGACGGTTCCCGAAGTCTCCTCGGGAACCGTGTTTCCCGGCGCATGGTGCAAGCCTGAGGGCGCGTTGGGATTCTCCTCCAAGGGTGTGCAGTACGTGTGCTCGACCACGAGTCTCGATGGCAGGCGCTACGGCGATGGTCGCCCACGATGGAGAAGGACCTCCTGAGCGTTAGCCTGTCAGACCTATGTCGAAGAAGACCAAGAAGCGCAAGGCGAAGCTCCGCCGCTCGAAGGCCAACCACGGTAAGCGTCCCAACATGGGGCGCGGCTGAGCGCACATGAGTGAGGCGCACTCGCGCCTCGTGCAATTGACGGTCGGGGGAAGTCGCGAACCCTGGCGAAGTCTGGGAATCACCTTCGACGAATTCGGTGGTTGCCGCATCGGGCAGGTGAGCCTGCGAGTGGACGAGTCCCGTCCGGCAGGTTTCCTCGGTTGGGCATTCGATCCCGCGGTGACGGCGCTCGACGGCATCGAGTCCGTGAATCGTGAACCTGCAAGTCGGGTCGACTCACGGTTCTTCGTAGGCGTCGACCACGTGGTGGTGATGACGGATTCGCTCGAGCGAACTTCGGGGGAAATCGCCCGGGACACGGGTGCGGAATTGCGGCGCATTCGCGATGCAGGCGGCGGTGTCCGCCAAGCGTTCCATCGCAGTGGTGAGGTGGTGTTGGAAGTGGTGCAGACTCCGACGACGAACGGCGTGGCGTTGTGGGGCTTCGTGCTCGTCACCCCAGACCTCGTCGGGCTGGCCGATCGACTGGGGCCCGAGGTGATCGGACGCCCGCGTGAGGCGAAGCAACCCGGACGATTCATTGCCACCGTCCGCCGTACGGTTGGTCTCGGTGTCGACGTGGCGCTGATGACGCCGCAGTAGGAGTCGTGAATCAGAAGTAGTCGGCCTCGTCGCCTTGGGCGAGGAATTCCTGACCGGTCGAACACGTTTCGGCGAGGGGGCACCAGCGACACGTTGCGGATGGCACGAGTCGGGGTTCGCGTTTCTCGCGCTCCAATTCGTACATCTTGCGAATGGCGTCCGCCGTCTTGCGGATGGCCGCCTGCAACACACCTTCAGAGACGTCCTCCACGTCGATGCGAGCGGTGAGCAACGACAGTGTGGCCAACTTGCGTGGGGCGAGGCCCGTGCGGAGAGCCTCGATGAGTGCGTAGAAGCGCAACTCTTCGCGGTGGTGTGGGTGCAGCGAGCCCGTCTTCACGTCGATGATCACCTTGTTGCCGGATGCGCCGAGTGTGAGATCCGTCTTGGTGGACATGATGATTCGCTTGTCGAACATTTCGTAGCGAGCGCTGCTCTCGAGCACCGGCCGCCATGCCGCCTTGAGCGGAGGGAAACACTCCTCGAACTTGGTGTAGAGGTCGATCGCACCACTACGCAGTTCGGCGCGATCGGTGTCGCTGAGGGAGTCGACGAAATCGGCCGCGCTGATCCGCTCGTCGGCAGCGACCCTGTCGAGGGCCTGATCCACGACGTCACTCGGCGTGAAGTCGCCCCGCCAGTTGGTGGCGAGTTCGATCGCCTTGTGTACGACGGTGCCGCGCACGTTGGCCACGGTCCACTCGAAGTTGCCGAGATTCGCGAGATAGTGGCCCTCGCAGCCGTGCACGGTGGTGACCTTGTTCTTGCTCACCCACAGCGACTTGTCGGGTTCGATCTGCTCGGCGATGTCGGCGACGAGTTCATGCAACTGGGTGCGTACCGACTCGATCACGGCAATGGGCAGCGGCACGAATCCTGGTTCCTTGGCCAGAGCCTCGAGCACCGTCCGTTGGACGGGGGTGAGGTTTGCCTCGGTGTCCGACATGACGGTCACTTTGTCACACGGGTATGCCACCATCGCCGCATGGAGCGGACGTCGGCTATGCAATTCGTTGCAGCGGCCCGACTGATCTCCAAGGAAACTCAGCGTTACGGGCTGGACGCCCCGAGTTTTCGTAGCCCACCCAGTGTGCTCGGTGTCGATCGCACGGTCCGTCGCCGCGAGCGTGGCGGAGTGGTGGCGGTGACCGTGCGCGAACGACCATTCGTGGCCGTGCTCGCCGACATGATCGAAGGGGTCATCGTGGTCAATCGCTTGGTCTCACCCGAGGCCGATCAGGTGCGTACCGCGCTGTGGACCATGCTCAACGTCATGGGCGTAGTGGCGTCCGCTCAGGTGGTCGACGACGACGTCGAAGTGCCACGCGTAGCCTGACTCACGGCCCGGGTGGCGGAATGGTAGACGCGGGGGGCTTAAACCCCCCTGGCCAGAAATGGTCGTACAGGTTCGAGTCCTGTCCCGGGCACGCCGGTCTACGTCTCTAGACGTTCCTTCAAGGCCGTGCCGACGATCGACCACGTCGATCGATGATCATCGGGCACCTCGCTCAGGAAGTCGCGCACGTACGCCTCGTAGTGAGGTGAAGACACCTCTTCGATGTGTGGTGCGACGGTGGATTCGTGATCGTCGATCATGTCGATGCGACTGCCGAGTCGCTCGGCGAAATTCGCCACGAACGGCCCCTCCCACGAGGACATCAGGTCCTCGTTGGCCATCAGGATCACCGGCTTGTTCCACAACACGGCGAAGGAGAGTGCCGTCGAGTTGTGCCCGAGCACGCACGATGCGCCTGCAATCGCCTCCACCGCCGGAACATCGGTCACGTCCACGCCCCGCAACCTCGTCTTGACGAAGGCAGCGTTGCTGCGCGGATGCGGACATGCGACCACGGCAAGCCCCGTGCTCTCGGTGAAGCGATGAAAGTAGTCGTGAAGATCCGCATAGAACGACGATGGCTCGATCGGTACACGTAGTCCACTGAATTCGTAGTCGACGTGGAAGCCCATCACTTGATCGAGGTACACCGCATACGGCCGGTCGATCACCGGTCGGTGCACCTTCGCGCGGGACTTCAACTGACGATCAAAGTCGAGGCTGTGGGCCTTGATGACGTAGGTGGTCGGATCGACGCCGACCGTCGACTCCCTGCCACCTGCGACGAGAACGTGGGGTGCGATATGGCGAACTCGCCCAGTGAGGATTCAGCGGCCGATCAACTTGAGCAAACCCGCCGGACCAGTCGTCTGTTTGACTCGGTTGATCATCCGCTCGATCGGGTGTGCCTTGGTGATGGAGTCACCAGGTGTCAGACACAGACGCAGGTCGCAGATGTCGGCACCGATGGAAACGAGTAGTTCGTAGATCGATCGGCGGACTTCGGTCAATCCGATGTTGCTCACGACGGTGTGCGGATCGAACGAGCGCAGTTCATCGATCACTTCTTCGAGCGATGCGAACGTCATCAGTCGTGGATCGCGTGAGCGAGGCAGGGTACGAATCGCCAGCGACTTCGGATTGACGAGGTTCGCCAAGTCGTAGATGGCAACGTCGAAGTACTCCCGCAGGGTGGCGATGCCGAAGCGGTCGAAATCCCTGTCACTGAAGGGATAGTCGGCGAGAAAGACGAGGCGGAGTGGTTCGGACTTGTTCATCGTGCGGTTTCCGCCTACAGCGAGAGGGTAGGCCAGGTTCGGCTCGAATGGGCGTCAGGCTCGACTCACGTTGTCGGGCGGTCCGCCAGAGGCGGCAGCAGGGTGTTCGAGGCGGGGTTCGGGCAGACTTGAGGCGATGCTCGGTAGCAACCTTCGCCAACGACTCGATGCCCAGACACCAGAGATGGTGCAGCGACTCGGCGCATTCGTGAACACCGAGTCGCCCTCGAGCGAGGTGGAGTCGTTGACCCGCAGCGCAGAGTTCCTCCGCGATCTGATGACGGATTTGTTGGGAAGCCCGCCGCGCATCGTCGCGAGCGAGAAGGGTCCGCACGTGCATTGGTCGGGTGGTGGTACGCCGAAGGTGCTGATCGTGGGCCACCACGACACGGTGTTTCCACTGGGCACGGTCGGCAAGCGGCCGTTCACGGTGGACGGAGACAAGGCGTGTGGGCCCGGCGTGTTCGACATGAAGGGTGGCATCATCCAGACGATCTACGCCTTGGGCGCCCTGGAGGACGTGTCGCACGTGGAGGTGTTGATCACGAGCGACGAGGAGATCGGTTCGTATGCCTCGCGTGCGTTGATCGAAGAGCGGGCGCGTGCAGCGGGTGCGGTGCTCGTACTCGAGCCGGCGGGCGACGGTGACGCGCTGAAGGTGGGGCGCAAGGGAGTGGGTACGTTCGTGGTCGACATCGTCGGTCGGGCCGCACACGCCGGTCTCGAGCCGGAGAAGGGTGTCAACGCGTTGACAGAGCTTGCCTGTCTCGTGCCGCAGATCGCCGACATCGCCCGCCCCGATCTCGGTACCACCGTCACGCCGACCGTGGCGTCGGCTGGTTCAGCGGAGAACGTGGTCCCTGCAGCAGCACGCATCGTCGTCGACACGCGTGTGGTGCTGCCCGAGGAGAAGTCGCGCGTGGAATCTGCGCTGCGCTCGCTCGTCGCCACCACCCCCGGGGCCAGCGTGCAGGTGAGTGGATCGATCAATCGTCCACCGATGCACGAGAGTGCTGCTCGGGATCTCTTCGTCCTCGCCCAGAAAGTTGCACCGGAGGTGGGGATCGATTCGATCGCCGGGATCAGTGTCGGCGGGGGATCCGACGGCAACTTCACCGCCGCGATCGGCGTGCCGACTTTGGACGGCCTCGGTGCGTGCGGAGCCGGCGCACACGCCGACCACGAGTACGTGAAGATCTCCAAAATGGGCGAGCGCAGCGCCCTCGTGGCGGCACTCGTCGCCGCCCTCGCCTGACTACTCCAGTTCGAGCAGCGATCCGCCGCCGAGCGTTCCTGCCTGACGGTATTCGTCGATCTTGTCGCGCGTGTCCTGGATGTCGAGGTTGCGCATGGTGAGTTGGCCGATGCGGTCGAGCGGGC
This sequence comes from Ilumatobacteraceae bacterium, assembly GCA_046093585.1. GTDB lineage: Bacteria > Actinomycetota > Acidimicrobiia > Acidimicrobiales > Ilumatobacteraceae > UBA3006. Next base: position 11,396 of record JBJTFU010000175.1, read on the forward strand.
CGAACGCCGCATCCTCCACGCGCTCCATGCTCAGCCGCTCCGGCGCATACGTGAGGTGCTCGCCGCGCGTGTCGAGGATCGTGTAGTCGTCGCCGCGCCGCAGTTCGATCGTCACCTCGCCAGTGACAAGTGAGCCCACCCATCGCATCAGTGGTTCGCGCAGCATCAACGACTGTGGATCGAACCATCGGCCTTCGTAGAGCAGCCGTCCCAGTCTGCGACCCATCTGGCGATAGTTCTCGAGTGTGTTTTCGTTGTGGATCGCGGTGAGCAGTCGCTCGTAGGCGACGTGCAACAACGCCAAGCCCGGCGCCTCGTAGATGCCGCGACTCTTGGCTTCGATGATCCGGTTTTCGATCTGGTCACTCATGCCGAGTCCGTGTCGCCCGCCGATCGCGTTGGCTTCGTCCACGAGTGCCACCTGGGTCTCGAAGGAGCGACCGTTGAGTGCTACGGGCCAGCCTTCCTTGAACGAAACCGTCACCTTCTCGGGAGCGATCTGCAACGACTGATCCCAGTGGGCGACTCCCATGATCGGTTGCACGATGTGCATGCTCGTGGCGAGTTCTTCCAGTTTCTTCGCCTCGTGCGTCGCACCCCAGATGTTCGCATCGGTGGAGTAGGCCTTCTCGGCCGAGTCGCGATACGGAAGGTCCTTCGAGGCGAGGAATGCGCTCATCTCGGCGCGCCCACCCATCTCGCCGACGAATTGCGCATCGAGCCACGGCTTGTAGATGCGCAGCGCGGGATTGGCCAACAATCCATATCGATAGAAGCGTTCGATGTCGTTGCCTTTGTAGGTGCTGCCATCACCCCAGATGTCGACACCGTCATCCTTCATCGCCCGCACGAGCAACGTTCCCGTGACCGCGCGCCCAAGTGGCGTCGTGTTGAAGTAGGTCTTCCCGGCCGTCGTGATGTGGAACGCGCCACACTGCAGCGCGACGAGTCCCTCATGGACGAGTTCGGTGCGACAGTCGATCAGTCGTGCGGACACTGCGCCGTATTGCAGCGCGCGCGCCGGGACACTCTCGAGATCGTGTTCGTCGGGCTGGCCGAGGTTCGCCGTGTAGGCGTAGGGAAGTGCCCCCTTCGCCCGCATCCATGCCACTGCTGCGGAGGTGTCGAGACCTCCGGAGAATGCGATGCCCACGCGCTCGCCGACGGGGAGTCCGGCGAGGACCTTGGCGTTGCTCGCTGCAGTGGGCTGATCAGGCATGCGTCAACGGTACCGAGGTACCGCAACGTTTGGGATCGACCACCGGTGGCGTGATCGGTGCCCCGTCTCAGCGCTGGCGACCCGCCAGCGAAGCAAACGAGACGAGCAGGGCGGCACCGGCCACCGCCACCTCGATCAATGCCACTGCCGGGGTGTTCTCCACGTCGAGGAGTGCGACCGCGCCGAGGAACAGGGATGCTCCCATGCCGGCGAACGGGGCCCATCTTCCGGCCGCGATCGCGCAGACGATGGCAACGATCGGCGCGAGGAATGGCACCACCCACAACACCGGCCACGCTGGATCGGACTCGGTACCGAGCCACCAGGTTGGCTTGCCGATGTTGCGACCGGTCATGGCGGCTGCGGCGAGCGCAGCGGTGACGAGCAACCACGAGACGATGACGATGGCGCCCCAGGGTTTGTCGAGGCCCGCGGAACGATGCCTCGGTGGGTGCGGTACTTCCGTGGACACGCCCTGAAGGGTACAACTCACTGACGCGCAGTTAGCCTGATCGCGAAATGTCGGCTGCCCGATTCGGTCAACTCTCGATCTTCTTTCCGATGTGGAACGAAGAGGAGTACTTGGAGCGTGCGGTGAACGCCGCCACCGAGATTTCCGACGAGTTGATGGCGGCGGGAACGATCACCGACTACGAGGTGGTGATCGTCGATGACGCGAGCACCGATGCGACCCCGCGCTTGGCCGACGAGGCCAGTGCGGCGAACCCCCGTGTCAAGGTCGTGCACCACCCCACGAACCGGAAGTTGGGCGGCTCGATGAAGTCCGGTTTTGCCGCGTCCAAGGGAGACATCGTGCTCTACACGGACGCCGATCTGCCCTTCGACATGCGCGAGCTGCACAAGGCCCTTCGACTGATGCACCAGTACGAGGCCGACGTGGTGGCTGCATATCGGTTCGATCGCACGGGCGAGGGTTACGTTCGGGTGATCTACTCGTTCTTCTACAACCTGCTCGTGCGGGTGCTGTTCGGTTGTCGATTCAGGGACGTCAACTTCGCCTTCAAGCTCGTCCGTCGACGGGTCCTCGATCGCGTCACGCTGCGCAGCGAAGGCTCGTTCATCGATGCCGAATTGATGGTCTCGGCACGCAAGATGGGGATGGAAGTGGTGCAATTCGGTGTCGACTATTTTCCGCGTACGAGGGGTGTCTCCACCCTCAGTTCGCCGACGGTGATCCTGAAGATTCTGAAAGAGGCCTTCGCGTTGCGGCGTGACCTCAACGCGATCTCGCCCGGCAAGGCATGAGCACCTACGACCGCTGGCGTCCTGCGCTCTTTTCGATCGCCGTCCTTCTGACCGTCGTCGCCGTCGCAGTACTGAACGGGGACGATCCGGAGCAGTCGATGTCGTCGACGACCACGACTGCGGACGTGTCGGTGACGTCTTCCACGTTGCCCAAGGCGCCGTTGGATCGACGGCTGCGGGAGGGCGTGAAGGGTGACGACGTGTTGCGCCTGCAAGTGCGACTCGCCCAGTTGAAGTTCGACCCAGGTCCGCTCGACGGAGAGTTCGGTCAGGCCACCAAGCAGGCCGTGTGGGCGTTCGAGAAATTGGTGTTGAAGACACCTCGCAAGGAAGCCACGGGAGTGGTCACCCCAGAGATGTGGGAGATCATGCAGTCGAACGTGGAGGTGATCCCTCGCCGTGATGCCGACTCGCCGTCCCATGTGGAGATCTACTTGCCGGAGCAGGTGATGGTGGTGTTCAAGGAAACCGAGGTGATGTTGATCACGCACGTGTCCACCGGCTCCAACGAGCCGTGGTGCGAAGAGGTGGCGATCGACCCGGGCGAAGATGGCAACGACACGATGAAGCAGATCAAGGCGGGGCTGTGCGGCGAGGCAGTGACGCCACCAGGAATCTTCTACTTCTACAACCGCAAGCAAGGAACGCGCGAGTCGCGGCTGGGAAGCATGTACAACCCGGTGTATTTCAACTTCGGCATCGCCGTGCACGGCGCCATCCTCGTGCCGCTCGAACCCGCCTCGCACGGCTGCGTCCGAATTCCGATGTCGATCGCGCGATATTTTCCTGCTCTCGTGGCCTACGGGGATCGCGTGTACGTGTTCGACGGGATCAAGGAGCCGGAGGAGTACGGCTCGCCTCCGCCGCCGTTCGATCGGCCGGATCCGAACTACACCACGACGACTTCGTCGAGCGTGCCTGCCTCCACCACGGTTCCACCGACGACCGTGCCGTGAGTGCGTGAAGCTGCCTAGCCTGATCGCATGACCCAATCGGGATACGACGAGTTCGGACTGTTCCACGAGAACATCTCGGAGTTCGGTCTGGACGTCGATCCGAAACCCGTCGTCGTGCGGGTGACGACGCAATTGGCGGACCGTCGCGAGATTTCTGCACTGAAGTGGGGATCGGGGGATCCGCGGCTCGTCCTCGTCCACGGCGGAGGGCAGAACGCGCACACGTGGGACACCGTCGCTCTCGCCCTCGGAGTGGAACTACTCGCCGTGGATCTGCCCGGGCACGGTCACTCCGCGTGGAGCGAGACGGGCGAGTATCCACTCGAGGCGATGGCCGACGAAGTGGCGGCCGTAGTCGAGCAACATGCGCCGAATGCTTCGCTGTTGGTGGGCATGTCGCTCGGTGGACTCACCAGCCTCGTGTTGTCCTCGCGCCATTCGCATCTCGTTCGCAGTCTGATGATGGTGGATGTCACGCCGGGAGTGACGCCGACCAAGGTGAAGGCGATCACCGACTTCCTCAACGGACCGCAGACCTTCCCCAGTTTCGACGAGCTGCTTCGTCGCACCATCGAACACAACCCGACGCGTTCGGAGACGAGTCTGCGTCGAGGAATCCTGCACAACGCCAAGCAACTCGACGACGGCACATGGCAGTGGAAGTACGACCGTCGCCGTGCGCACGGGAGCCGAGAACAGGTGGTCACGAACGACTTGTGGTCGCTCGTCGAGCGATCCTCGTGTCCGCTCGCGCTCGTGCGCGGTGCGTTGTCTCCGGTCGTCGACGACGAGGATGTGGCGGAGTTGTTGCGGCGTCGCCCGTCAGCCACCGTGCACGTGGTGGAGGGCGCGGGTCACAGCGTTCAAGGGGATCGTCCCCTCGAGTTGACCGAACTACTCAGAGCGCTTCTGTAGCGAGACGCTCGGTGGAACGGCGTGTACCGACCAGTTCGAGCACGACGAGGATGAGGCAGATCCAGATCATCGAGAACCCGATGAACTTGGTCGTCGTCACCTCTTCGTCGAACACCGCCCACCCCAGTACGAAATAGATGGTGGGGACGATGTATTGCATCGGACCGAGCACGGAAAGCGGCGTGCGCGAGGAAGCCGCTCCGAACAGCAGGAGGGGGACTGCGGTGACCGAACCGGTGAGCGAGACGAGGAACCATTCCGACGGCGAGGCATTGGTGGCCACGCTGAAGTCGCGTTGCCAGACCGTGACGAGGAAGATCACGGCCGGCACGACGAGCACCGTCACCTCCGCGGTGAGGCTGACGAGCGAGTCGAGGGGAACGTTCTTCTTGAGGTAGCCGTACATGCTCCACGAACCGGCGATGGCGAGCGCGATCCACGGCACGCGGCCGTAGGCGAAGGTGAGGATGATCAAGCCGAGCGCAGCGAACGACATCGCCGCCTTCTGCCGCGGGGAGAGTTTCTCGCTCAGGCGCACGACACCGAGGGCAGTGGTGAGTATCGGCGAGATGAAGTAGCCGAGGGCGGTCTCCACCACGTGCTCGTTGACGACGGCCCACACGAACATCGACCAATTGATCGTCAGCAGGGCACTGGCAGCGGTGATCCGCACGGCGAGTCGGGGCTTGGTCAGGGCCGAAACGACGAGGCGCACCTTGCGCATCGCGATCAACACCACGGCCAGGACGGCGAAGCTGGTGGTGATCCGCCACGCGATCAGCTCGAACGGATTGAACTGGTCGACGGTCTTCCAATACACGGTGACCATTCCCCAGACGAAGTAGGCGGCGAACGCGAATCCGATTCCGGCTCGTGTGTCGTCGCGTGTCGTCACCACCAGCTCGACACACTACATACTTCGACTTTGCGTGCGGATAGCCTGATCGTGTGGATCCATCCACTCTCACAGCGTGGAACGCGCTGATCGATCTCGCCGCGGTCAACGAGCAGACGACGATCGCGCAACTGTTCCGTGCGGATGCGACACGCGCGTCGATGATGGCGCTCGAGTTGTCCCTCGCCGGCGCCGAGATACTCGTCGACTTCAGTCGACAGAACGTCTCCAACCAGGTGCTCGAGGCGTTGCTCGACCTCGCCCGCGAGACGGGCCTGCAGGACCACCGCGATCGGCTGGTGTCGGGAGCAGTGGTCAACCAGTCCGAAGCCAGAGCCGCTTTGCACATGGCCGAGCGGTCGGGCAACCCCCACGGTGCCGTCGCCACCTTCGCCGAGGCAATCAGGGCGGGGAGCATTTCGGGTGTGGGCGGCAAGTTCACCCACGTGGTCAACGTCGGAATCGGCGGAAGTGACTTGGGGCCAGCACTGGTCTACGAAGCGTTGTGCAACTGGTCGTCGCCGTCGCTCGAAGCCCGGTTCGTCTCCAACGTCGACGACCAGTCATTCGCCCTCCAGATGCGTGGTCTCGACCCGCGCACCACGTTGTTCGTGTTCTGTTCGAAGTCGTTCGGCACCGCCGAGACGCTGTCCAATGCCCGACGTGTTCGCACCTGGTTGTCCGCGGGAATCTCCGAGTCCGACGTCTCGCGTCACTGCGTCGTGGTCTCGGCTGTGCCGCACCTTGCCGACTCCGCCGGAGTGCTCGCCGATCACCACTTCACCACCCCCGTCGAGGTGGGTGGTCGATTTTCCGTCTCTTCCGCGGTGAACCTCGTGAACGAGATCGCCTTCGGGCCAGCGGCGATCGCCGAGTTCAGGGCCGGGATGGCTGCCATGGACGATCACTTCGTGTCGGCCCCCACGACCCGCAATGCACCGGTGCTGATGGGACTGATCAGCGTGTGGAACAGGACGTTCCTGGGTCGTCAATCTCGAGCCATGGTCGCGTACCTCGACGCGTTGAATGCGTTCGTTCCCTTCGTGCAACAACTCGAGATGGAGAGCAACGGCAAGCGTGTCCTCGCCGATTCGACGCCCGTCAATTTCGCGACCGGACCCGTGGTGTGGGGAGGTGTCGGCACGGATGCCCAACATGCCTTCATGCAACTGATCCATCAAGGCACCGACGTGGTTCCCGTCGACTTCGTCGGAGTTTCGCATTCGGACGGCCGACGCAACGACGAGTTGATCGCCAACATGGAAGCCCAAGCACAGGCGTTGGCCGTCGGTCGATCCGTCGAGCAGCTCCGTCGGGGTGGCGCGGACGAGACGCTCGCCCGACACCGAGAGATGCCGGGGAACCGGCCGTCCACCTGCATCGTGTTGCGAGTGCTCGACCCCGCATCGCTCGGCGCATTGATCGCCCTCTACGAACATGCCACGTTCGTCCAAGGTGCGACCTTGGGGATCGACAGTTTCGACCAATGGGGAGTGGAGCTGGGCAAGGAGATCGCGCGCGACGTGCTGGCGAAGATGGGTGAGGCAGGAGTGGCTCAACCGGCCGAGGTCGTGCAGTCGCCGCTCGTGGCATGGCACCTGCGCAAACACCGCTGATCGTCGCCTAGCCTCTCGCCCGTGGGGATCAGGCGCAGTCAAGCCGAGCGAATGCTCAATCTGTTGGCTTTGCTGGTGGCGCGCAGCACGCCCCTCACGCTGAAACAGATTCGCAACGAGCTGGGCGATCACTATCCGCCGAACGACTCGGCGGCCCGCGCCTCCTTCGAACGGGACAAGGCCGAGTTGCGCAAGTTGGGGATTCCGATCGACCTCGTGACACTCGGTGGCGCCGAGGCGGGGGAAGGCGCGTACTCGATCGATCGACGCAACTTCGAGTTGACCGATCTCGGGCTCACTCCGGTGGAGAAGGATGCCCTGCAGATGGCGTTGGCGACGGTCCGTCTCGGAGCAGAGGCGGGCGACGAAGCGTTGTGGAAGATGGGCGGTGAGCGGTTGCTTGCCGGTCGGGTGACGAGCATCAACCTGCAGATGACCGACGATCATCTTGCATCGCTCGCCGAGGGCGTCACCCAGTTGCGGACACTCACGTTCGTCTACAACGGCGAGCGTCGTGATGTCGACCCGTACGGTCTCTTGGCCCGCGGTGGGCACTGGTATATGATCGGCTTCGACCACTTTCGCGGACAACAGCGCGTGTTCCGCGTGGATCGGATCGAAGGCGAGATTCGGGCGGGCAAGAAGAAGAACTTCTCGCGTCCGGTCGATTTCGACCCGCGAACCGCAGTGCCGACCGAACAGGAAATGCTGGCCCTCGGCGGTGAATCCCCACGGCGGGCCGTCGTTCGTGTCGACTCACCGCTTGCCGAGAGGGTCGTGGAGGAACTGGGCGAGGAAGCAGTTCTGCGGCGCGGCGAGGATGGCTCGATCGATTTCACCGTGCCGTGCGCCAACCTGCCGGTGTTCAGGAATTGGCTGCTCGCGATGGTCGACCGAGCGGAGGTGTTGGAACCGGCCGATGTGCGCTCGCACGTGGCGGAGTGGTTGGAGGAACTGGTGAGGCTCGGCTGATGGCGTCGCGCAAGGGAAAGCGAGGTCCCGCCGGAGCGGGCGAGCGCGTGGAGCGTCTGATGGTGATGATCCCGTGGTTGCTCGAACGGGGGCAAGCGGAGATCGCCCAGGTGGCCAAGGAGTTCAAGATCAGCGAGAAGCAGGTGATCGCCGACCTCGAGTTGGCGTCGGTGTGTGGTGCGCCTCCCTTCACCGCATATGAGTTGATCGACGTCTACGTGGACGAGGACAACGTCATGGCCTACGCAGGAATGCCGACGGTGATCCAGCGCCCGCTCAAATTGAACTCCGCCGAACTCTTCGCCCTGATGGCCATGGGTGCTGCGGCGATGGCGCTTCCGGGGGCGGACAAGCATGGTCCCCTGAATCGAGCTCTCGAGAAGCTCCGTCCGTTGATGCCCACCGACGCGCCCCCGATCGTCGTCGAACTTCCGAAGACGAAGTACGTCGAGGAGATTCGCGAGGCCGCCATCGTCGGCGAACGCCTGACGATCGACTACTTCACGCCGGCGTCGGGTGCACGGACGACTCGGACGATCACTCCCCGCAACGTCTTCGAGCGTGGTGGCCACTGGTACGTATCGGCAGACGACGATCGGTCGGGCGAACGGCGCGAGTTCCGCCTCGACCGCATCGAGGCCTTGATGGCGATAGGCACGTTCGACCCACAAGAGGTCGAGCCGCGGGAGGGTGCAGAGTGGTTCGCGTCGATGAGCCGTACGGTGACGCTTCGTGTGGCACCGAGTGCGCGGTTCCTCGTCGAGTCCTACCCCTACTTGGAGCGCAAGGAACAACGCGACGGCTCGCTCGTCGTCAAGCTCGGGGTCTCGAGTGACCACTGGCTCGGTCGTCTCCTCGTCCGTGGCGGTACCGGCATCGACGTGCTCGAGGGGGATGCTCCGAAGGACCTGCGCGCCACGACCGCGCGTCAGGTGCTGAGCCGCTATTCGCGGTAGTCGTCGAGGTCGCTGAGGCGCTCTGCGCCTCGTTCACGCAGCAGATGGGGCAGGAGCGCTGCAGTGGCCAGTGTGTCCGCCAAGGCGTCGTGCGTGGGGATCGACTCGAGGCCGTAGTGCTCGACCAAGTTGGCGAGTTTGTGGCGACGCGAGCGCTGCGGGTCGAGCGAGCGTGACAACCGCAGCGAACACAGGGCCGGCTCCAGTCGCAAAGGGCGACCGAGTCGACTGCTCTCGCGTCTGAGGAAGGTGAGATCGAAGGCTGCGTTGTGGGCCACGGGGAGCGCTCCGTCGCAGGCCTGCTCGAGACGCTCGAGGGCCGCCGCCATTGGCATGCCCGACCGCAGATGACGTCTGGTGATGCCGTGAACATGGTGAGCGCCGAGTCGACCGGGCCGCCAAAACCGCCGCTTGATGTATGTGCTGAACTCGTCGATCACCTTGCCGTCACCGCGCACGACGACGAATGCCAACTGCAGCGTGTGTCCGGGCTCGAGACCCGTCGTCTCCGTGTCAAAGACGACGTAGCGGAGATCGTGCAGTGGTGTGTCGGGGGAAAGCACGCCTTCACCGTATGGGGAGGGTGTCCGACGAAGGAAATCGCCTCGATCGTCGGGAAGTCGAGTGCGTGCCGGTTACTTCTTGGCGAGAGCCTTGGTGAAGGCTTCCTTGTCGAAGTAGTCACGCCACAATGCGATCTTGCCGTGGCTGATCACGAACAAGCCTGCGATGTCGAACTCGACCCAGCGACCGTCGATCTCGAAGCGGTCGGTGCGCTCGTTCATCACGACACCGTGCTCCATGTCGCCGTTCGCGACCTGGTGGTGGACCAGCCATTCGACCTTCGACGCCGAGGCGAGGAAGCCGGAGAGGATGTTGACGATCGCTTCCCTGCCGAACACCTTCGTGATCGGCACGTTGTCGTACTCACAGTCGTCGGCCACCATCTCCATCGCTGCCGTGAAGTGGCTCTGCTCGATGTTCTCGATGAACTTCGTGACGAAGTCGCCCGGATCGGAAATGGCGTGTTGGCTCACGCGTTCAAGTCTGACAGACACCACGGGCGACGCCGAGACACTCGACGTCGCCCGTGGACTTGCCTGTCTTTTGGGGAGGGTTCAGGCGCTCTTGGAGAGCTTCGAGCGAACGCCGATGGGCGCGGCGATCGTGTAGCCGGCGAGATGGCGTTCCTCTTCGTTCTCGCCACCCCACAAGCCGTACTCGCGGTTGTCGCGAGCGAACTCGCGACAGGTTTCTTTGACCATGCATGCGTTGCACAACGCGCGGGCCTTGGCCTCGCGGCGCTCACGCGCTTGCGGACGTTCCGCCTTCGGGGCAAAGAACAGTTTCGTCTTGCCCTTGCAGTTGGCGAACTGCGTCCAGTCGATCATCGAGGACAGGGGGATGTTGGACTGCGGCAGATCATCGACCGCAGGCTGTAGCAGGGTGTCTAGGAGTGCCATGGATTTAATGCTAAGTCGATTTAGTGCTAAATGTCAAGAAGCCCCAGGACCCAGTATTTTCAAGGAAATCCCGCTCTGACCCGGGGCGCAACAGCCCAGTGTGGTTAGCCCAGTGGGATCAGCCCAGTGTGAGTAGTCAGGGGAGCTGGTGGTTACAGCAGCTCGGCAGCCAGGCTGGCCACCTCGGAGCGCTCACAGGTCGCCAGTGTGACGTGCCCGAAGCATGGCTGACCGGCGAAGGCGTGGATCAACACCGCAAGGGCGTTGTTGGTCTCGCCCATGTACGGGGCATCGATCTGGCTCGTGTCGCCGGTGAACACCACCTTGGTGCCCTCACCGATGCGCGTGAGGATCGTCTTCAACGTGGTGGGTTCAAGGTTCTGCGCCTCGTCCACCACGACGAATTGCTGTTGCAGGGAGCGTCCACGCAGGAAGGTGACCGACTCGAGCGTGAGTTGTCCGCGCGCCGTGAGGTCGTCGATCAGACCTCGGGCATCGCGACTGGAGCGTTGGTCGGTGAGGGCGACGATGGCGTCATGGATCGCCGACATCCACGGGTCGAGCTTCTCGTCCAAGTCTCCCGGCAGGAAGCCGACATCGGCGCGGCCCACGGGAACGAGGGGTCGGTACACCGCGAGGCGTTCATACCGTCGTTCCTCGACCACCTGCTCGAGCCCGGCGGCGATCGCCATCACCGTCTTGCCCGTGCCTGCCCGGCCGTCCAAGGCGATCACGGTGATCTCGGGGTCGAGGAGCAATTCGAGTGCGAAGCGTTGCTCCTTGCTGCGCGAGCGGAGGCCCCAAGCTTCGGGAGAGTGGTGGGCAAGGAGGTGCAGCTCCCCGTCCCGGCAGCGGGAGAGCGCCGACTGCGAGCCGTTGCGCACGACGACGAAGTTGTTCTCGACGAGAGCGCTCGTGCCGTCGACGTCGGCCATCGGCAGCACCCCGTCCTTGTACAGGGCATCCACCTGGTCGACCCGAGCGTCGATCTGCACCCATCCCACGGGTCGCGAGTCGAGGCCGTGGGTGATGGGCTGATGCTCGTCCGCCGAGAGCCCGAGGTGCGCGGCCTTGATGCGCAGGGCGGCATCGTTGGAGATCACGCGGGTGGCGGCATGGCGAGCCTGCCCGAGGGCGGCACCGATGATGCGGTTGTCCGGAATCTCCGGGTCCATGCCGTGCTCGATCAGGAGGTGTTTCTGGATGCCGTTGACCTCGATCTGCAGCGTTCCTGCCTCTGGCCCGTCGTGGACGGGCTGGGGGGAGGCGAGCGATCCGCCGGCCTTGCGGCGGAGATCCTCGATCGAGCGCAACGCCGTGCGGGCAGACCTTCCGACGTCGTCCATGCGCGTCTTCAGTCCGTCGAGTTCCTCCACCACCGTGAGCGGAATGACCACGTCGCACTGCGGAAAGTTGTACAAGCAACCAGGATCTGCGACCAACACCGAGGTGTCGAGCACGATGCGCGTTCGCGTGGACGAAACCACGACTTCTCGAGTGTCGAGTGGTGCGTTCTCAGTGTGCAACGAGTCTCAGTTTGGACGGTTCGTCGAGGTCGGTGGTGGATACTCGGAGCGCCACATCGTGGTCGAGGCGTGCACCGTCTGCTCGAGCGGTCGACGAGGAAGATTTCCGAAAATTTCACCTGCGATCGACGTTTTTGGGAGATTTTTCGAAATTTTTTTGGAAATTTTTTTGTGGCCCGCGTCGCCGCCGTTCGGTGCGTGCACTGCGGTCGGCACCTCGACTCCGCCCCGAAGTTGTCCACAGGCAGAGTGGCTCACGAGTCTCCGTCGAGCGCAGCACCGATCACCAATGATTGCAAGGGTTTCCGAGGATTCACGAATCTCGGAGAGGATCCCCCGAGCGCACCCGCGAGTCGTCCCTGTCGTGGTGCAACGTGTCGTGATCGGTCACGATTCGAGTCGACGAGCGACGGATGCCGCTGGCCAAAAAACGCTTCCGAACGCCGAAGATGCTTGCAATTTGTCGCGCGACCAATTCAGATGGTGCACGTCGGTTATCCGATTCCGAGAAAGTTAGGTAAGACAATGACAAAAGCAGAGCTCATAGACGCAGTTGCTCAGAACGCCGGGGTGTCCAAGGTTGACGCCGAACGAACCATCGGTGCTTTCTTTGAACTGGTCGTTTCTTCTGCAAAGAAAGGCGACAAGGTCGCATGGCCGGGCTTCGGCTCGTTCAGCACCTCGAAGCGCAAGGCACGTACTGGCCGTAACCCGCAAACGGGTGCACCGGTCCAGGTACCTGCTTCTCTAGCAATGAAGTTCACTGCAAGCAGCACGCTGAAGAGTGAACTGAACCCAAACCGTAAGTAAGCAATACCGAATAACCAAGGAGAAAATCATGGCAGCAAAGAAGCGCAAGAAGGCCGCAAAGAAGGCCCCTGCGAAGCGCAAGAAGGCAGCGAAGAAGGCCGCGAAGAAGGCCCCTGCTAAGAAGCGCCGCAAGAAGGCCGCAAAGAAGAAGTAATACGGCCTTAACCGAATAACAATCGGTTCGGATAACTGTCGATCGGGGGGCGAAAGCCCCCCGATCTTTTTTGTTCCCCTAGTTCGTGGAGAACCCGAGTCGAGTGCGCAGGCGATCGGGAACTAATTGCAGATCGTCGGGAACGTCGACGTCGATGCCGAGCAACGTGTCGATCACTTCCACGGGTCGCAGACCCCGTTCGTCGCACTCCCTGCGGTGAGCCTCGGCGCTGCCCGCTCCATAGTGGACGTCGAATTCCCGGCCAGCCGGCAGCACCATCACGTTGGTGCCGTCACGATGACGATCGCGCACCAAGACGACCTGGGAGTCGCCGGGAGTCGGCAGGGCGGCGAGCCGCTCGGGGTGGACGACATCGGCGTGACAGATCATCACCCAGTCGACGGTGTCGCCAACATGGCGATAGGCGAGCGTCACTGAGGCATTCAGGCCCCCGTTCTCGATCAAGGCCTCTGCGCCGGCTCGACGCGCCCACTCTGCACCCGCCTCGTCGTCGGTGACGACGATCACTCTCGACACGTCGGGAAGCACCCTGGCCTCTTCGATCACGGCGGCGGCGGTGAGTTCTGCCAGCAGCGCCCGAGTGGCCGGATCGAGGACCGCGGAGAGGCGCTCCTTGGCCTTGGCGAAACCCTTCAACGGGATGATCACCGCCCCGGTGCGTCGGTCGCGCTGTGAGGCCATCGGCGTAGCCTACGGTCGCCTCACGAGCCCTAATCTTGGCGATCGTGGGCCGGCGGGTGAGTGTGATCGGTGCCGGTTCGTGGGGAACGACGGTGGCCGCCCTGGCTGCCGCGCAAGGTGAAGTGGCGCTGTGGGCACGCAGCCCTGAGGTCGTGCGCGAGATCAACGACCAACACCGCAACCATCGGTACCTCGGCGGGCACGCGTTGCCGGCGTCGTTGCGTGCCGACGGGGAGTTGCCGAACGTGGTGGCGGGAGCCGACGTGGTGGCGATGGCGATTCCCGCCAAGGGCTTTGCGGAGATCGCGCGGGTGGCGGGCAAGGCGGCGAAACCGGGAAGCATCGTGGTGTCGCTGACGAAGGGACTTGCTGCAGGCTCGCACCGGCGGATGAGTGAGGTGTTGGCGGAATCGTTCCCGCACTGCGGAGTAGCGGTACTCAGTGGCCCCAACTTGGCCAGTGAGATCATCGCCGGTCAACCCGCCGCCAGTGTCGTGGCATCGACCGATGAGTCCGTCGCGCGCGAAGTGGTGGCGGCGTTGTCGACACCATTGTTTCGTCTGTACACCAACGAGGACGTCGTGGGCTGCGAGATCGGCGGCGTGGTCAAGAACGTGAGTGCGATCGGCGCCGGGATCGCCCAAGGATTCGGGTTCGGCGACAACGCCAAGGCCGCGGTGATCACGAGGGGGCTCGCGGAGATGACTCGACTCGGTGTCGCGCTCGGCGCACGTCCGGAGACCTTCTCCGGACTCGCCGGTCTCGGCGATCTCGTGGCAACGTGTGCCTCCATGCAGAGCCGCAACACCCAGGTTGGCGTGCGCCTCGGGCGCGGAGAGTCGATCGATGCAATCGAATCATCGATGCGGATGGTGGCCGAAGGTGTGCGCGCCTCGTCCTTGGTGGTGGAACTGGCCGGCGAGCGCGGTGTAGAGATGCCGATCAGTGAACAAGTGGCGCTCGTGTGTCGAGGTCGCAAGTCGGCCGCCGATGCGCTGGCCGATCTGCTGAGTCGACGGTCGAAGGCGGAGTTCGAATGAGTGGCGTCATCTCCAACGTGACCCTGGCGAGCGGGGTGCGCAAGGCCGGCCACCTGCTCGGGGTGCGCGGTGGTGCATGGCTCGCCGAAGTCAACGAGCGGGGGCGCATTCAGCCGCGTGACGGATCTCCGGCGTTGGACTGGTACGTCGCCGCCGACGATCGCTGGCACGATCCTTCCGTCGAATCCACGGTGCGTCAACAGCGCCGTGCCGGGGTTCCGATAATCGAGACTCGACTGCGGGTGCCCTCCGGAGACGTGGTGCAGCGCGTGTGGGCAGTCGCAGAGGGATTCGTCGCCGCCGAGTTCACCAATTCATCGAGCATGCCCGTGGCCGTCGCATTGTCGCGAGGTGACGTGCAGTGCATCCGCACGCCGAGCCCACTCGGTCCGCAGGGAATCGACCTGCCTCGCGGCAGCGTGGTATTTCCGATCGCGCATGGCGCCTCACTCACCGTCGCGTTGCCGATGTCGGGCGGTTCCGCCGTCGACTGGCGTGCGCTCGCCTCTCCGGACGACATGCAGCGCACGTGGCTCGCCGCCGTGGAACGGGCGGGCTACGCCATCGTCCCCGACAAGTCGCTGTCTCCGCGGATCAACACGGCGCGATCCGACCTGCTGGCGTGCTCTGCGTTCCCCGTCGAGGAGTGGGGAACCGATCTCGGCGGTGACGACGTCGCGTTCGCGCTCGCGCTGCTCGAGCTCGTGCGGATGGGTGAGCGCATCGCCTCCTGGCGGCACGGCGACGACGTGCTCGAGCGACTCGCCGAATCGACGACCACCATGTTGCGTCGGCACAAGAAGTCGGACCAGGTCCCGTGGGACGTGGAACGCGCGTTGTTCGCCGCCCAGTGGGTGTTCGACGCATCGGGAGACGAGCGCGCGGCGCGGGACGTGCAGGCGAGTCAGGCCCGATTGGCCACGGCGGGCGCCTTGCCGAATCGCGCCCCCGACGGGGTGCGGTTGGGGGCGTGGCTGGACGAGCAGCTCGTCGGTCCACGACGCGATGGATCGGTGGCCATTCTCGGTCATGGCATTCCCGCTCTGTGGCGGGGAGTCAATTTCGAATGTCATGACGTGGCGATCGGTGCAGACTCGACGATCTCCTTCGCCATGCGCTGGCACGGCGAGCTCCCGGCATTGCTGTGGGAGGTGAGTGGTGTCGTCGGCGTGAAGCTCACGGCCGGAGCCACCGACCCGGAGTGGTCGAGCACTGCATCGAGCGGGGAGGCGCTGTTGCGAGGATTCCAACCGTGACCATTCCCACGTTCGTCCGCGAGCGAGAACTCCTGCAGGGCGGAGCATCCACCGTCGTCGGCTTCGACGAGGTGGGTAAAGGTGCGTGGGCTGGCCCACTCGTGGTCGGTGCCGCGGTCCTACCCCTCGATGCAGAAGTCCTGCCGACGTTCGCGGGCGTGCGGGACTCGAAGGCGCTCACCGAGAAACGCCGGGAGGCGATGTTCGAACAACTGGCGGGTGCCTGTGTCGAGTGGGCGATCGGAGCGGCGAGTCACGACGAATGCGATCGATTGGGCATGGTCGAGGCGCAGCGACTGGCGGCACAACGGGCGTGCGCGGGACTGCGCACGGACCTCGGTGCAGCCGCCGCCATGGTCGATGGCAACTGGGACTTCGTCTCTCCGCACGTCGGACGAGTGGTCACCGAGGTGAAGGCAGACGCGTCTTGTTTGAGTGTGGCCGTCGCCGCGGTCCTCGCCAAGGTCTCCCGCGACAGGCTGATGCGGGAGATGGCGCGCGACTATCCCTTGTGGAACTTCGAGACGAACAAGGGATACCCGTGCGCCAAGCACCGGCGTGCTCTGCAGGGATACGGACCTTCCGCCGTGCATCGCACCTCGTGGGCGTTCATGGACAACTTCGTCCCATGGCTGGTGCCGCAGGGAACTCATGGCTGACCTCTCCGCTGCGCGTGCCGCGGTGGAGCGAGCACGTCGCATCGTCGTGCTGACGGGCGCGGGGATCTCGACCGACTCGGGCATTCCCGACTATCGCGGACCCCAGGGAGTGTGGACGCTCGATCCCAAGGCGGAGAAGATCTCGTCACTGCAGCACTATCTCGCCGATCCCGAGGTGCGGCACTTGGCTTGGCAGCGTCGTCTGCACTCACCGGCCTGGACGGCAGAGCCGAACGTCGCCCATCGGGCAATCGTGGATCTCGACGCGAGGGGAGTACTCCTCTCGGTGATCACGCAGAACATCGACGGCCTCCACCAACGATCAGGGTTGGATCCGCACAAGGTGGTCGAGGTACACGGCACGATCCATTTCTCGGTGTGTTGGTCGTGCGGCGACCGCAGGCCGATGCAGGAGACGCTGGAAAGAGTGCGTGCCGGCGATCCCGATCCCAGTTGCGAGTCCTGTTCGGGCATCTTGAAGAGCGACACGATCAGCTTTGGTCAGTCGCTCGTTGAAGAGGTGATCGACCGTGCGATGCGCGACGCGGAGAACTGTGACCTGTTGGTAGCCGTGGGCTCGACGTTGTCGGTGTTCCCCGCGGCGAACGCGGTGCCGCGAGCCAAGGCGAGTGGTGCCGGGGTGATCATCGTGAACGGGGAGCAGACGGGGATGGACCGTTATGCCGACCATGTGCTGCTGGGGCCCATCGCCGAACTGCTGCCCTTCGTGTTGGGTCACGACTCCGAGAAAACCTGACCAAAACGGTAGGGTATTGGGCGGAGGTTCCCCCCAATGCCCAGTTTTCGTGATTTGTTGGCTGATGCGAAGCGAGTGATCGCGGAGATCGATACGGAAGAGGCCGCGCGTCGGATTGCCGCGGGTGGATCGGTCGTACTCGACGTGCGTGAACCGGACGAGTTCGAGCAAGGAACGATCGCGGGCGTCGTGCACATTCCACGCGGTCATTTGGAGGCGCAGATCGAGACGCGCATCGTCGACAAGACCGCACCGGTCATCGTCTACTGCGCAGGCGGCGTGCGTAGCGCATTCGCCGCCAAGACGCTGCAGGAACTCGGCTACCAGAACGTGGTGTCGATGGCCGGTGGTTTCGGCAGGTGGAAGGACGAAGGACGTCCGTGGAAGACGCCGACCTTGCTCTCCGCCGATCAGCGCAATCGCTACCAGCGTCACTTGTTGCTCCCGGAAGTGGGGGTCGAGGGTCAGGCCAAGTTGCTGTCGAGCAAGGTACTGATGCTCGGCGCGGGCGGACTCGGCTCACCCGCCGCGCTCTACCTCGCTGCAGCGGGAGTGGGCACCATCGGCATCGTCGACATGGACGAGGTGGACGCATCGAATCTGCAGCGGCAGATTCTCCACAACATTGATCGCATCGGTGATCGCAAGGTGGACTCCGCCAAGAAGACACTGACGATGTTGAACCCGGACGTGAACGTGGTCACGTATGACACGCGTCTCGAGGCGGGAAACATCATGGAGATCATCAAGGACTACGACGTGATCGTGGATGGCGCGGACAATTTCCCGAGTCGGTACCTGTTGAACGACGCCAGCGTGAAGCTCGGCATTCCCGTCGTGCACGGATCGATCTTCCGCTTCGAAGGCATGGTCACGGTGTTCGATCCGAAGAACGGACCGACCTATCGCGACATGGTTCCGCTTCCGCCACCGGCCGAACTCGCGCCGTCGTGCGCCGAGGCCGGCGTGCTCGGTGTGTTGCCGGGCATCGTCGGTTCGATCCAGGCGCTCGAGACGCTGAAGTTGATCCTCGGTCTCGGCGATTCATTGATCGGACGCATTCTCTCCGTCGACACGACCGAGATGTCGTTCCGCGTGTTCAAGTTGCGGGTCGATCCGCAGAATGAGGTGACCTACGCGAATCGTGATCGAATCCAAGTGCGCGATCTCGATGGTTTGTGCGCTCCGTGGCTCGGCCACTGAGCCAACCTGACCAGATGACCGAATTCTCCTAGAATTCGGTCGAGGTGTCACGATCGCTGGCCATCGTTGGCGCCGGATTCTCTGGTGCCGTGGTGGCTCGCCAACTGGCCGAGGCCGGTCACCGTGCGGTGGTGTTCGACACCAGGTCGCACGTCGCGGGCAACTGCCATACCGTGCGCCATGCCGATGGGCCGATGGTCCACGTCTATGGTCCGCACATCTTCCACACCCAGCACGAGCGCGTGTGGGAGTACGTCAACCGCTTCGGCGAGATGGTGCCCTACGACCATCGGGTGAAGGCCACCTCTCGGGGCCGCGTGTATTCACTGCCGGTCAACCTGCTCACGATCAACCAGTTCTTCGGCACCACGTTGTCGCCGGATGGGGCGAAGCAATTGATCGAGGACAAGAGCGACAAGTCGATCGGCGAGCCGGTGACGTTCGAGGATCAGGCGCTCAAGTTCGTCGGCCGTGAACTTTACGAGGCGTTCTTCGCCGGCTACACGAAGAAGCAGTGGGGTCTCGACCCGAGGGAACTCCCGGCGAGCATCCTTGCCCGCTTGCCCGTGCGCTTCACCTACGACGACTCGTACTTCGACCACCCTTGGCAAGCGATTCCGCGCCATGGCTACACGCCGATGGTCGAGGCGATCCTGGATCATCCGTCGATCGAGGTGCGGCTGTCGACGAGGTTCGATCGTTCGATGGCCGAAGGATTCGACCACGTCGTGTGGACGGGTCCGATCGACGCGTGGTTCGACCACTCACATGGTCGACTGGGGTATCGCACGCTCGACTTCGTCGAGGAGCGTCACGAGGGCGACTTCCAAGGCTGCCCGGTGATGAACTACTGCGACGAGGACGTGCCGTACACGCGGATCACCGAACACAAGCACTTTGCGCCGTGGGAAGACCACTCGCGCACGGTGACCTACCGCGAGTACTCGCGACTCGCTGGTGAAGACGACGTCCCGTATTACCCGATTCGGTTGGTGCAGGAAAAGGAGCAGTTGCTCCAGTACGTGCACTTGGCCGAGTCGGAGCGGGGCGTCACCTTCATGGGGCGACTCGGCACCTACCGTTACCTGGACATGGACGTGACGATCCACGAGGCGTTGAACACCGCTGATCGGATGGTGGCGGCGCTGCGCGACGGCGGCGAGATGCCGACGTTCTCGGTGGATCCGCTGGGACGATGACGGATCATCTCCTGCAGCGACTGACGCTGCCCACACCGGAGTTTTCCGAGCCGCTGTTGTACCTGCGCGCCTCGGGTGACGTGCGCAGGGTTACCGGTGGGATCGTCCTCGGCGCCGGAGGATCCGTCTCGTTCGACACGTCGTTCGGCGTGTTCCATGCCGGTCGGTGGCGACGGCTGACGACCGTGAACTCGCTCGCCGCGCGGGTTCGTGCCTCCGGTATGGGGCGCGCCGAGGTGGTGGCGGTGAGTGGAACGAACGAGTCGGTCGTGGCGAGTGGCGAACTGCCCCGCGGAGAGGGTCGTCCCGAGTACGTCTCGTTTGCGCTGCCGGATCTCGGTTCGTCGCAGCACGGCGTCTACTTCGTCCGCGTGATCGCCGAAGGTGGCGAAGTCTGCATGACCGGTGGAGAGTGGGTGACGGGGGATGCGCCGGCCCACGACGTGCGACTCTCGTTGTCGATCACCACGTTCAACCGTCAGCAATACGTGAAGAAGACGGTGGGCAACGTGCTCCAGCTGATCGACGATCTCGACACGCTGCGCGAATCGGTGCGGATCCTCGTGGTGGACAACGCGCGCAACGTCCAATTCGACGTGCCGGCACATGCTCCGTTGCAGGTCGTGGAGAACGGCAACCTCGGGGGAGCGGGCGGCTTCGCCCGTGGCCTGATCGAGTTGCGCAAGCAGGGTTGGGCCACCCACGTGTTGTTCATGGACGACGACATCGACCTCGAACCCGAGGCGCTGGTGCGCACGATGGCGTTGTTCCGTCATGCGCGCGACCGCAAGTTGTGTGTGCACGGCGCGATGCTCTCCGAAGAGCGTCCGTGGCTGCAATTCGAGGCTGGCAGCGAGTACAGCTTCCGGTCGATCTATCCGCTGCAGGCGCTCGGCCGCGAGGACGACCTCCGTGAACGACGTTTCGCCGTCGCTGACCAACCGGAGATTCCCTTCGACTACACCGCCTGGTGGTTCACCGCGTTCCCGATCGACATCACGCCGGACAACCCGTTGCCCGTGTTCGTGCGCGGCGACGACGTGGCCTTCGGATTGATGCACACCGGGAAGCACAGCATCACGCTGAACGGTGTCATCGTGTGGCACGCCGACTTCGGACTGAAGAACAACCCGTCGTCCCTCTACTACGAGGCTCGAAACCTCGCGTTGATCGACACCCTCGTGTTCGACCAGCATCGCTGGTGGAACCTGGCATACCGGTTCGGGTCGTTCGGCTTCCGCAACCTCTTTTCCATGCGATATGCCAGCACCGAGTACATGCTGAAGGGCTTGTACGCCTTCTTGGCCGGTCCAGTCGAGTGGGCGAAGATCGACCATTCGGCACTCCACGACGAGTTGCGTACCTGCGCGGAGGAAAGGCCCGGCCCGCTTCCTCCAGAATTGGCCGCCGTTGCGCCTCGCCGGCCGCGGCACAAGGCGCTGCGCGCCTTCGGCTTCCTCTTCGCGCTGCTGTTGATGGGGGGTGCCTTCGTGCCGCGTGGCTTGCGCCGCAGGGGGCCTGGTGTTGCGCCGATCGACGCGCGGGCAGTGGGTGTAGCCACCCTCCGCAACCAGATCCTCTACCGCCACGATCGCATCGACGACGGATACGTCGTCAGTCGCGACGACGCCAGGTTCTTCAGGTTGCTCCGCGAGGTACTGGTGGCGGTCAAGGACGTCGCCATCAACTACCGGCGTCTGAAGCGCGAATACCGCGCTGCCTATCCGTCGATGGTCTCGACCGAGTCCTGGGAACGCCGCTTCAGCGATTCGCTGAAGCGTTGAGCAGGAGTCGCCACGTGGCGGCGTTGAGGTTGCCGTTGGCCTTCACTCCTGCCATCTTCTGGAACCTGCGCACGAGGTTCGCCGTCGCCGGCCCGTAGACGCCGTCGGCCCTCACGCGCACGTTGAGCACGCGGGCGAGTGCCGTTTGCGCGGTGGCCACCGACGGATGTCGTGTTCCCCGTTTGATCACGATCGTCGCCGGGTCGATGCCGAGAACGGCGAGGAGTTGCTCATCTGCCACTCCGTCGGCGGGGAGACCGGCCTTCGTCTCGGCAGCCGTGACTGCGGCGACCGTCGTCTTGCCCATCACTCCGTCTGCACGCACACGTTTGCGCTTGGGCGTCTGGAGATAGGTGTTCAACGCATTCTGCAGTCGCTTCACGTTGTCGCCACGGTTTCCGAGGCTCATCGGAGCACCGAGCGGCACGATGGCGCCATTGCCGATGGTGATCAGGCCCTGACTGCGCAGTGCATCAAGTTGTCCTCGAATCCACAGCGTGAACTCGGCACGACCGGTGGAGGTGAGGTGCACGCCATCGCGGAACCATCGATAGTGCGAGGGGGCACTGCTCGCGGCGTTCCAGTCGAGGACCGAGACGTTGGGGAAGCGCGCGGCGGCTTGGGCCAGGATGGCGTTGGAGAGCGCATAGTTGGACGTGGTGCGTCGGGTGGAAAGGTTGACGAAGACGATTCGTTGGACGCCACGCGAGTTGAGCGCAGTCACCCCTTGGTCCACCGCCCCGCCGAACGTCGCGGGGTCGTCGTTGTACCCGAGTTGCACCACGACCACGTTCGGGAACTGGTCGGCTGGAAGCGAGTTGATGATCGAGATGCCGTCGGGCAGGACTCCTGCGGCCTGGATGCAGCCCGCACCGACGAGACAGCGGTTGGAGCGGGCCTGGAAGTTGGTGCGCGGGTAGGCCGGCACCACGACGCTCGCGTATTCGGCGGTGATGCTCTCGCCCACGGAGTCCCCGAGGAAGAGGATCGAACCGACCGGTGCGGCATCGAATGCGGCACCTCCGATCGGATTCACGCCGAACCACGGGGCCGGGAGATCGAAGGTCGACCTGAACGTCCAGCCCGACACGTTCACGGTGCCCGCCGTTCCCACGATGCTGACGCCGGTGGTGTAGCCACCGAAGTCACCACCTTGGCCGTCGTGTGCGGTCCTGACTGCGACGAGAGAACCGATTTGTGGCCACTTCGCCTGAATCGCTGGAGCCGAGATGATCCGTGTCCAGACGAACAGTGAGTTGAGCGACTCGGTGACGGCATCCCCCGGATCCGCCTGCACGGGGAATTCGCCGCCCGCGGTCCGACCTCCATTGGTCGCCGAGAACTCGGTTCGCACGGGATTGCCATTGCGCAGGATCGCCACGCTGGCGGTCTCTGCGATCGCCTGATCGGTCAACGGATGTTCGAGGACGGTCGGTGCGGTGTTCAGCGCCTCGCGCACCATCGTTCCTCCGTACACCTGACACGACTCGGTGTCACAGGTGCGCGCGAGCCCGGCGTACCGGTTCTCGGTCGCGGCGTACGAGCGTGCGGCCACGGCCTGCGCGCGCAGCGCGTTCATTCCCGCACCACCCGCTGCCGACCCCCACTCGGCTGGAGATTCGCGTGGCACGACGCCCCGTAGGTAGCTCTCCAAGGGGAGCACGTTGATCGTGCGGTTCTGACCGCGCACGTTGTTCACCGCACGGATCTCGCCGCGGTAGTAACGAATCTTGTTGCGGCCGTTCGTCCGCGGTTCGCACAGACCGACCGCGAGGTTGCCGGCGGATGCCGGGTCGCGCGAGGTGGTGGTGGCGAACGATGCCACGGTCGGCACGTCGGCGATCGCCACGAATCCTTCCGTGGCGGGATCGTCGGCGCTCGGGCATCGCCGTTCCATCGATCCCCAGACTCGGTAGACGCGGTCGCCAATTTCGCGCGCGACGAGTGACGTCCACGCCCGCCCGGGTACTGGGTCCTGCACGAAGAGCGCGTTGGAGGCATCGGCGACCACGGCGGTCTGGGCGTTGTCCATGGCAGTGAGATGGATCGACATCTCTTGGTTCGGATCCGCGAGGGGTCCTTGCGCGAGCCCTGGGTAATAGAAGGACAAGATCTGTTGCCACGACCAACCCTGGGTGGTCGCCCAGCCGTAGGCGCCCCATTGGCTCATCCCGCGGCCGTGACCGTTACCGCGGCCGTAGACGACGACGGCGTTCGGAACGACGTCTGAGGCGCGGGCTGGCGCACTGGGGGCCAAGGTTGCCACCGCGACGAAGGCGACGACGAGAGCGATGAATCGTGGGGGTACGCGCATGAAGAGAGGTCCTCCCGCCCGCGCCTACGACCCTAACTGACTCGCGCTCCTGGGTCGTGTCAGGCGGTTTCTTCCACCGCAGGCAAGACGTCGCGCTGCTGTACCACGACACCGGCCAGCACGAGGGCGATACCGACCAACTCGATCGCGTTCGGAGTCTGGTCCAAGAACACCATGCCAAAAACCACGGCAGTGACCGGGAGTAACGCAAGCAGTACCGAGAATCGTCGGACGGGGATGACACGGAACACGGATTGCTCGATGCCGTAGCCGATTGCATTCGACAGCAATCCGACGAGAACGCACAGCAGGATCAACGTCGGTGAAGACCATGCCGGCCCACTTTGCGGGGCGCCGAACGGTGCAATCATCACGGCACCGATGACGAGACCGACCCCCAGTCCTGCGAGGCCCCGATCGAGTTGCGCCACACGTGAACCGATGACGATGTAGGCGGCCCAGCAGGCCGATGCGAGGAAGATGTAGAGCAGGCCGAGCGGCTCGTTGCCAAGCTCGATTCCCGACAGCACCACGACGCCGACTGCGGCGAGCATCAACGCCAGGGTGTTGCGCCGCGTGCGGGTGGTGAGCGCGGCAACGCAGATCGGCCCGATGAACTCGATGGCCACCCCCTTGCCCATGTCGAGGCGTTCGATCGCAAGGTAGAAGGTCAGGTTCATGAACGCCACGGCGATGCCGAAGATGGCCGCAGAAGCGATCTCGGCGCGTGTCCACTTGCCTTGACGGAGGAGTCGGGGCAGCGACACGAGGATGAGGATGATCGCGGCACCGATCACGCGGAACCAGGCGACGCTGGCTGGGGCGAGGTCGTCGAACAGTTGCACGGCGATGACCGCGCCGAGATATTGGGCCGAGGCCGAGATGATGAAGAACGCCTCGGGAGCGGCCCCGAGCAGGCGCGTGGTGGCGCCCGACGAGTGGTCGCTCACTCGAAGAGTTCGGGATCCGTCTTGCAGATCTCCTGGAACAACGGCTGGAACTGGAACCATCCGGCGTCGGGGAATCCGGTCAGTTGCTGGGTGTAGGTGGCCATGTCTTGAGGGATCAACTTTGGCTTTCCCGCAGCCTCCGCAGCGAGTTGTGCCTGACACGAGCGTTCCATCGTGATGAACCAGTAGGCCGCCGCCTCGACGGTGCTGCCGACGGTGAACAATCCGTGGTTCTGGTGGATCGCAGCCTTCCCTGACGTGAACTTGCTGGCGAACTCTTCGCCGGCTTCGACTTCGAACACCACCTTGCCGCCTTGCTCCTCGATCACCATGTGGTCGTCGTAGAAGATGCAGGCATCCTGCGTGATCGGGTCGAGCTTCCGACCGAGCGAGGACCATGCCTTGCCGTACACGGAGTGGGCATGAGCGGCGCCGACCACGTCGGGTCGCGTCTTGTGGATCGCGGCATGGAGCACGAACGCGGCCCGATTGACCGGCTGGCTTCCGTAGACGACGTCACCCGAGTGGTTGACGAGGATGAGGTCGCTCGTCTTCATCAGGCGGAACGACTTACCGAACGGGTTCACCCAGAAGTGATCGGGGAACTCGGGGTCGCGCGCCGTGATGTGACCGGCGACGCCCTCGCCGAACCCCAATCGTCCGAAGACTCGCAGCGCGGCGGCGAGTGCCACCTTGCGATGGCGACGCTCGTCCTCCACGTTGTCGAACGTCGGAGGCTTGGCGTTGATGACGGTCTTCGGCGTCAGTTCGACGCCGTCGATCATGCCCGGGCGGTTCTCGGTGATGGCCATGGGCAAAGGTTAGCCATGGGTATCTGCACGGGGGTACCTGCACGGGTCGTCGAGCACACGAACCTCCTAGAGTTGTCGCGATGACTGACGGTCCTGCCAAGAGCACCGACTCGGGCATTCCCGTCGAGCCGCTGTACACGGCGGAGTCGCTCCGCGGATGGGATCCGAATGAGCGGTTGGGAACTCCCGGCAAGCCACCATTCACCCGCGGCATCTACCCGACGATGCACCGCGATCGGTTGTGGACGATGCGGCAGTACGCGGGTTTCGGCACTGCCAAGGACACCAACCAGCGCTTCAAGTTCCTCCTCGAGGCGGGTCAGACGGGTCTGAGTTGTGCGTTCGACTTGCCCACTCAGATGGGGTACGACAGCGATCATCCGCGTGCCGCCGGCGAGGTGGGCAAGGTGGGCGTCGCGATCGACTCGCTCGACGACATGCGCACGCTGCTCGCCGACTTGCCACTCGACAAGGTGACGACGTCGATGACGATCAACTCGACCGCGGCGATCCTGCTCCTGATGTACGAACTCGTGGCGGAGGAGCGCGGCGTGTCGTCGCAGCAGATCAGCGGCACGATCCAGAACGACCTGTTGAAGGAGTACATCGCCCGCGGCACGTACGTGTACCCGCCGAAGCCGTCGATGCGGATCATCACCAACATCTTCGAGTACTGCTCGCAGAACGTCCCCAAGTGGAACACGATCTCGATTTCCGGTTACCACATCCGCGAGGCAGGCAGTACGGCCGTGCAAGAGTTGGCGTTCACGCTGGCCAACGCCATCGCGTACGTGCAGGCTGCGGTGGATGCCGGTCTCGACGTGGACGACTTCGCGCCGCGCCTCTCGTTCTTCTGGAACGGACACAACAACTTCTTCGAAGAAGTGGCCAAGTTCCGCGCGTCGCGACGGATGTGGCACCACATCATGCGTGAGCGATTCGGGGCCAAGAAGGAGTCCAGCTGGCTGATGCGCTTCCACACGCAGACGGGTGGCTCCACGCTGACTGCTCAACAGCCGCTGAACAACGTGGTGCGAGTGGCCGTGCAGTCGATGGCCGCGGTGATGGGCGGTACGCAGAGCCTGCACACCAACGGCTACGACGAGGCGCTCGGCCTGCCCACCGAGGAGGCTGCGCGGATCGCGCTGCGTACCCAGCAGATCATCGGGTACGAGAGTGGCATCACCGACACTCCCGATCCATTGGCCGGCTCGTACTTCGTGGAGCGACTGACGGACGAAGTGGAGAGGTTGGCGTGGGAGTACATCGCCAAGATCGACGAGATGGGTGGGGCGGTGCAGGCCATCGAAGAGGGTTTCCAGATGGCCGAGATCGAGGAAGCGGCCTATCAGTACACGAAGTCGATCGACGATTCGACGCGCGTACTCGTCGGTGTCAACAAGTTCACCGTCGAAGACGAGGCCGAACCGCAGGTGCTGAAGATCGATCCTTCGCTCGAGCGAGATCAGGTGGCCCGACTGAAGAGGTTCAAGGAGTCGCGTGACCAAGCCGAGGTCGAGGCGAGGTTGGAAGCGCTGCGCACTGCGGCCCGGGGCTCCGACAACGTTCTCCTGCCGATGAAGGACGCCCTCCGCGCCAGCGCCACGCTCGGTGAAGTGAGTGACGCCTTGCGCGACGTCTTCGGCGTGCATCGCCCGAACTAGTCGCGAATCAGTCGCTGATCAATCGAAGTACGTGATGGCGGCGGGTGGCCGCTCCATGACGTTCGCCTCGCGCGCTGGCCAGCCGAAGTAGAGCACTCCAGTGACGTGCGTGCCGACGGGGAACCCGCACACTTCGCCGATTGCATCGTTGGCGCCTTTCGGCGCACTCGACCAGAAGCTGGCGAGGCCGAGCGACGTGGCACCGAGCAGCATGTTCTGGATGCCGGCAGCGACCGCGTCACGGTTCTCCTCGGTTTGTAGATCGCTCTCGCCCGGCAGCGATCCGACGACGACGATCGCGGGAGCGCGCAGATACTTGGTGCGC
>JBJTFU010000176.1:0-8785 GCA_046093585.1 Ilumatobacteraceae bacterium
GGATGAACACGTCGAACCAATAGTCCGGACGCCCCGCCTCGAGCACGAGCACTCGATTGTTCGGATCAGCGCTCAAGCGGTTGGCGAGCGCACTCCCCGCCGAGCCTCCGCCGACGATGACGTAGTCGTACACGACCCCAGGCATCCGCTCATTCTGCCAAAGATGTGCTGAAAAATACGAAGAGAGGGTGAGGCTTTCGCCTCACCCTCTCTCTAGTACTTGATCAGTTGCGGTTCAGCTGAACCAGCTCGACCAGACGTCCTTGTTGTTGTCCACCCACTCGCGGGCCACTTCGGCAGCCGAGCGACCGTCGATGTCGACGGGGGCAAGGAAGGCCAATTGGTCATCCGTGGTGATGGTGAACTTCTCGAAGAACGAGAACACCTTGGCGTCCACGTCCTTCAACTTCGCCGAGACGATCTTGAACAGCAGGTCTTCCGGATAGTCACCGTCACATGACTCTGGCGTTGCAGCGCAATCGGCTGTCGCCGCAGGCAGTGCGACGTTCTTCAGGTTGTACTTGCCCACTGCTCCCGACGGGGTCCAGTAGTACATGATCAACGGCGACTTGTTGGCGGCCAACGCGGCGATCTCTGCCTGAGTGGCGGCCTCCGAACCGGAGAACTGCACTTCGAATGGCAGACCGAGAGTCTTGATGATGCCCTCGTCGTACTGCGAGAAGGACGCGTCCATGCCGAGGAATCGGCCGTTCGAACCCGTCGCTGCCGTGGCAAAGCCCTTGGCAACTTCCGGATCCTTCAGCGCCTCCCACGACTCGGCCAAGGCGGGATACGCCTCGAACACGTAGTCAGGCACGAACCAGCCGATCTTGCCGATGGTGCCGAGGTCTCCGACGTTGATGATCGAACCATCGTCGATGAAGGCCTGCTCATCCGGCGTGACACCCGAAGGCCACACCTCGACGTTGGCGTGCACGTCACCAGCGGACATGCCCGCGAACATCGCGTTCTCGTCGATGTCGACGATCTCGACGGGATTACCGAGATTCTCCTCGATCAGGATCTTGACGATCTCCACTTCGACGGCTGATGCCGACCAGTTGTTGCGGACGATCTTGATGGTCTCCGTGCCACCACCGGTTACCTCGGTGCCGTCGCCCTCGCTCTCCGATGCGCTGTCATCGCTGCCACCACAGGCAGCACCGATCAGCGAACCAGCCACGACGAGCGCCGCAACGAGACGCTTTTTGCTTCCTCGCATGATTCCCCCTTGTCGACACCAACCATTGGCGTCGACAAGATGGTAACAACCCCTTGCCTGGCTTGGAAGAGGCTCCACTATCGTCGGGGCGAGGGGGTATTGATCCATGGGGGCTGGTGACTCGGCGGCCATTGATGTCCGCAACGTCTGGAAGGTGTTCGGGCACGGAAGTCCCGACGATGCGATCGCCCAAGCGCAAGTCGGCGCGACACGAGCCGAGATCATCAATCAACTGCAGCAGACGGTTGGCGTCCGCGACGTGTGGTTCAGCGTCGGGCAAGGCGAGACGTTCGTGGTCATGGGGCTTTCGGGCTCGGGAAAGTCGACGCTCATCCGCTGTATCAGCCGCCTCATCGAACCCACCCGCGGGCAGGTGTTGATCGACGGTGCGGACCTCCTCCAGATGGACGCAGATGCACTGCGCGAGGTGCGCCGCGGGAAGATGTCGATGGTCTTCCAGCACTTCGGGTTGTTCCCCCACCGCAAAGTGATCGACAACATCGCTTACGGCCTCGAGGTGCAGGGCATGGACAAGAAGAAGCGTCTCGAACGTGCGCACGAGGTGCTCGAGATCGTCGGACTCCAGGGCTGGGCCACCAGCTATCCGCAGCAACTCTCCGGCGGCATGCAACAACGCGTCGGACTCGCTCGCGCCCTTTCCGTCGACCCACAGATCCTTCTCTTCGATGAACCGTTCAGCGCACTCGACCCACTCATTCGTAAAGAGATGCAGGACGAACTGATCCGACTACAAAAGACGATGAAGCGCACAATCGTGTTCATCACCCACGACTTTGCCGAAGCTCTGCGACTCGGCGATCGCATCGCGATCATGAAGGATGGCGCCTTCGATCAGGTGGGAACTCCAGAAGAGATAGTCGGCAACCCGGCCACCGACTACGTGCGTGAATTCACCACCGACGTTCCGAGGGCCAAGGTGCTTCGCGTGAAATCGGTGACCAGGAGTGGTCAACCAGGGCCGAGATCCATTCGCCACGACGCACTCCTCGAAGAGGTGATCCCCCTCCTCCTGGGCAGCAACGACGAGATCGGTGTCACCGATGAACGCGGCGCCTCTGTCGGCGTCGTCGACCGCGGAGCAGTCGCCCGCATCTTCGAGGCCGAGCGACGATGAGTATCGTTGCGCCGCTCGGTCAGGTGAACTCCACCAGGTCGAAGGTTTACGGCATCGTCGCTTCGGTCGTCGCTGCGCTCATTGCGCTGCAAGTGCTGGGCACACCGGGCTTTCCCGATAGCTGGAACATCGGTCTCGCCGACCCCATCAATGACGCCAAACGGTGGATCGTCGACAACCGCAACGATCACTGGCTGTTCACGTACGTCCTCGGCCCGTTCACCGACGCGGTGCAGGCAGGACTCACCGCGATCGAAGACACCTTGCTCTGGCTGCCGTGGTACGTGCTACCCGCGATCGTCTTCCTCGTCATGGCTCGCACACGTCGTTGGGGTTTGGCCACGGCGGCCACACTGGCCGTCGTCTACGCCGGTGCCGTCGGCGTGTGGAACCAGAGCGTGGAGACCATTTCGTTGATGGCGATCTCGGTCCTCTTTTGCATCGTCGTCGGCGTTCCCCTCGGCGTGTGGTGTGCATACAACAAGCGTTTGGACGCCGCGATCAGACCGCTCCTCGACGCGGCCCAAACCATTCCCGCCACGATCTACCTCATCCCCACCGTGCTGCTCTTCGGGATCGGCCAAGTACCCGCGGCCATCGCCACGATCGTCTACGCCCTGCCCCCGATGGTGCGCCTCACCACACTCGGTATCCGCCAAGTTCCACCAGCAGCGGTGGAAGCCTCCGCGATGTTCGGCGCCACCAAGACCCAGACGTTGCGTCGCGTGCAGATTCCACTCGCCATCCCGTCGATCGTCGCTGGCGTCAACCAAACCGTGATGATGGCGCTCGGCATCGTGGTGATTGCCACGCTCGTCGGCGCCGGAGGGCTCGGACAAGAAATTCGCCAGGCCGTCAACACGCTCCAGCCGGGGCGCGGGCTGGTGGTCAGCCTTGCGGTGGTGGCCGTCGCCTTCGTGCTCGATCGCGTCAGTCAATCTTTCGTCAACACCCCGGGCAGCCCGCGCTTCCGCTACTCACGACTGCACCTCTACCTCATCGGCGGCGGTGTCATCGCTGCGACGACAGTGGGCAAGATCTTCGCGTGGGAGAAGTTCCCGATCAGTTGGGGGACGTCGTTCGCCGATCCGATCGATGACTTCGTCGCCTGGTTCCGCGACACGTTCGACGTGGTTACGAGACCGTTCAACGACTTACTCGTGCGCGACGTGCTGCTACGAATCAGTGATGCACTGAACGAGCAACTCGCGTGGCAACTCGTCGTCCTCCTCGCCGCCGTGATCGCGTTCTCCATCGCGGGAGTGCGGATGGCGATTGGAACGGCACTCGGATTGATCGTGGTGGGTCTCATCGGCATGTGGGCCGACGCCAGCGCCACGTTCGCCCAGACGATCGTGGCGGTCGTGCTCTCGGTGGCGATTGCCGTGCCCATCGGCGTGTGGCTCGGTCGTAGACCTCGTGTCGAGAACCTGTTGTCCCCCATCCTCGACTCACTGCAGACGATCCCGCCCCTGATCTACGCGATTCCCTTCGTGATGATCTTCACGGTTGGCCCCGTTCCCGGCGTGATGGCGGCAGTGGTGTACGCGATACCCACCGGAATCAAGCTCACTTCGCTCGGCGTGCGTCAGGTCAATCGCGAAACGATCGAAGCCGCCACCACATTCGGTGCATCGCAGCGACAAGTGATGTGGGGCGTTCGCCTTCCTCTCGCGCTTCCCTCGATCATCATCGCCGTCAACCAGATGGTGATGCTCGTGCTGGCGATGGCGATCATCGCGGGCATGGTCGGCGGTGGGGGTCTCGGCTATCGGTCGATCGAGGCGCTGACCAAGGATGGTGGAACGGGACTCGGCGCCGAGGTGGGCCTCGCGGTCGTCATTCTGGCGAGCACCCTCGACCGCTTGAGTCAGGCAGCGGCGCGAAGGATGCAGGCACCTGCAGCGAACGTGTAGCTAAAAGCGGCCCTGCATCCTGGCCGCTTCGAGAGTGTTCTCGAGCAGACACGCGATCGTCATCGGACCGGTGCCACCCGGCATCGGCGTGATCGCACTGGCGACCTTCTGCACCTCGTCGAAGTCGACGTCACCGACGATCTTCTCCTCGACCCGCGAGACTCCCACGTCGACGACGACTGCGCCGGGTTTGACGTGGTCCTTGGTGATCAACTTGGCGATACCGACCGCGGAGACGATGATGTCGGCCTCACGGCACACGGCGGCCAGATCTTCCGTGTGGGAGTGGGCGCACGTGGTGGTGGCGTCGCTCCCCTTGCGGATGAGCAAGAGGTTCTGCGGCAAGCCGACGAGCGTGGAGCGACCGATCACGACGGCTCGCCTCCCCTTCGTCTCAATGCCGTAACGCTCGAGTAGGCGCATCACTCCGAGTGGCGTGCATGGAACGTGACCGGGGCGACCACGCATCAGGCGACCCATCGAGATCTCGGTGAGGCCGTCGACGTCCTTCTCCGGCGGAACGAGATCGAGCACACGCTCGGTGTCGAGGTGCGCAGGAATCGGCAACTGTACGAGGATGCCGTGCACATCGGGGTCGTCGGCAAAGGACTTGACCGCCGCCTCCACCTCTTCCTGCGTGGCAGAGCCGGGCAGTTCGACGCCCTTCGAGACCATGCCGGCCTCCTCCGCCTTCTTGTGCTTCCAGCGGAGGTAGATCTTGCTCGGCTTGTCGTCACCGACGAGCAACGTGGCGAGGCACACCTTCGGCGAACCCTTCGCCTCGATCTCCTTACGCAAACGAGCGACGACCTCGTCGCGCAACTTCTCGCCGTCCATCAGGATGGCGCCACCATGCGTGCGTTCGAACCGTTCGCTCACGAGAGACCGACGATCTCGCCATTCTCATCGAAGTCGATGATCGCCGCGGCTGGCTTCGTGCCGAGACCCGGCAGAGTCCGCATGTCTCCACAGATCGGATACACGAACCCGGCACCCACCGACGCACGCACTTCGCGAACGTTCAACGTGTGCCCCTTCGGCGCACCTTTCAGCGACGCATCGCCGGAGATCGAGAGGTGCGTCTTGGCGATGCACACGGGCAGGTCCGCGAAGCCGTTGTCGGTATAGGTCTTCAACTGCTTGTTGGCGACTCCGGAATACGTGACGTTGGCCGCCCCGTAGATCGTCTTGGCCACGGTCTCGATCTTCTCCTTGAGACTCGCCTCGGAGGGATAGAGGAAGTGGAAGTTGTTCTTCTCATTGCACGCCTCTTCGACTGCCTTGGCAAGTTCGACCGCACCCGCGCCGCCGTCGGCGAAGTGGGTGCACAGTGCCACGCGGGCACCGGCATCGGCCGCGATCCTGCGGATGACGTCGTGCTCCGACTTGTGGTCAGTCGGGAACGAGTTGATCGCGACGACGGGCACCACGCCGTGCGCCTTGACGTTCTCGATCTGCGCGCGCAGGTTCTCGCCGCCGACTTCGACGTCAGCGGGATTCTCGGCGAGCAGGTCTGCCGGCAGCGCCTTCCCGGCCACGATCTTGTACTTGCCGGAGTGAGCCTTCAACGCTCGGACGGTGGTGACGAGCACCGCGGCATCCGGAGCGAGACCACTCGCGCGGCACTTGATGTTGAAGAAGCGCTCGGCGCCCATGTCTGCACCGAAGCCGGCCTCGGTGATCAAGTAATCCCCGCCGTGGATTCCCACGAGGTCGCCGATGATGGACGAGTTGCCGTGGGCGATGTTGCCGAACGGACCGGCGTGGACGATGACCGGGGTGTTCTCGAGCGTCTGCAAGAGGTTCGGCTTGATCGCGTCACGCATGATCACCGCCATCGAGCCGGCGCCGTTCAGTTGCTCGGCCGTCACCGGCTGACCCTTGGTGTTGTAGCCGACGACGATGCGACCGAACCGCTCGCGCATGTCCTTCATCGAGGTGGCCAGTGCGAGGATCGCCATCACTTCGGAGGCGGCGGTGATGTCGAAACCCGTCTGGCGAGTGACACCGTCTTCCTTGGTGCCGAGACCGACGATGATGTTGCGCAACGAACGATCGTTCACGTCGAGTACGCGGCGCCAGGTGATGTTGTCGAGATCGAGGTCGAGTTCGTTGCCCTGATGGAGGTGATTGTCGACCATCGCCGAAAGTAGGTTGTGCGCCGCAGTGACAGCATGGAAGTCACCGGTGAGGTGCAAGTTGAGCAACTCCATCGGGATGACCTGGCTGTATCCGCCGCCCGCTGCACCACCCTTGATGCCGAACGTGGGACCCATGCTCGGCTGACGCAGGCTGATCACCGCGTTCTTGCCGATGTGCTTCATCGCCTGACCGAGACCGACCGTGGTCGTCGTCTTGCCTTCACCGAGCGGCGTCGGGGTGATCGCGGTGACTACTACATACTTGGCCTTCGGCCGACCCTTCAGTTCGTCGATCGCATCCAGGCTGATCTTGGCAAGGCTCGTGCCATAGGGCTCGAGCAAGTGCTCGCCGATGCCCATCATCGCCGCGATCTCGTTCAGCGGCTTCGGCTTTCCGGCGCGGGCGATTTCCAGATCGGTAGGGAAAGACATGGGACTCCTCGAGTGTCGACGTCTGCACGACGGAAGGCTCAACAATACCGCCCGATTCCTAGCCGCTCACGAAATCCATTGGAACGAGCAAGCAAACACCTGCTCAACTGGGCTCATGGCCGAGTCGATACCCGTGGTGGACGTGTCAGGGCTGCGGACCCTGGGCGCCGATCGCTCGACTTCAGCCAAATCGCTCCTGACGGCGCTCTCCACGGTCGGCTTCGGAGTGATCGTGGAACACGGCATCGATGACGCACTGGTGGCAAACATGCGATCCGCCGTCCAGCGCGTGTTCGCCACCCCGCGGGAGACGCTTGCACTCGACCTCGTGCGCAAGGGCAACTACCGCGGATACGTGCCGCTCGGCTATTTCACACCGAACTCGGGCAAGGGAGCCGGCGATCAATACGAAGCGTGGAAACTGCACCACGAGACTCGCGCCGTTGATCCGATCATCGCGCAATGCGACCTCTACGGGCCGAACGTGTGGCCACGCATCGACGACGACGTGCGCACGCCGGTACTCGCCTATTGGAACGCCATGGAAGGCCTCTGTGCGGACATGCTGCGTGGGTTGATCGAGGAGATGGGTGCGGATGTCGAGTACGTGATGTCGTGCATGGAACAGCCCCTCACCAACATGACGCTCCTCAACTATCCGCCCACCGAGCCGACCAGTGACACGTGGGGCATCCACCCGCACAAGGACTTCAACGTGCTGACCGTGCTGGCGCACGATCCAGTGGGCGGCTTGGAGGTGATGTTGCGCGACGGCTCGTGGACCACCGCTGATTGTCCGCCAGAGGCGATGGTGGTGAACGTGGGCGACATGTTGGAGTTGTGGTCGGGCGGTCGACTCGTCTCCACCCCACACCGAGTGTTCAACAAATCGGGTGGCGCCCGTCAGTCGTTCCCGTTCTTCTACAAGCCGCGCTGGGACGTGACGATCGAGCCACTCGTCGGATCCATCGAAGGCTTCGAGCGCCTCCCGCTCCACGTCGGACGTTCCGCTGCAGACATTTGGTATTCGAACTGGCCCGACACCGTGTCGACTGACCCCGCCCAAGTTCTCGGCAACTACGCCCAATAACTCAATTCCGATAGACCGACGGGGCGCGGTCGACATCTACGCTGGCGCAATGGGGAACACCGCGCGTGGGCGCAGCTTTGCCGCCGGCGACGTCGTCGTCGACGGACCCCGCGGCCAGCGCGTACATCGCGACACCCTCGAGCACATGGTTGCCTTCGAGCCACTTCTACACACCGTTTCGGATCGCGCGTGGTGCGTGGTGGGCAACGGACTGTCGAACCAGACGTTCATCGACGCACCCGAGGGTCTGATCGCCATCGACACTGGTGAGTGCGTCGAGGAGATGCGCGTCGCCATCGACATGGTGCGAACGGTGAGTAGTCGCCCCCTCGCGGCCGTCATCTACACCCACTTCCATTACGTGAACGGCACCACGGCGGTATTCGACGACGCCGGTCGTCGCGTGCCGGTGTGGGCGCACGCGCGCGTCGCCACCAATCGATCGCGCACGATGTCGGCGATCTCACCCACCTACAACCGTGGTCTGGTGGAACAGTTCGGCGTGTCGCTCCCCCTCGACGGCCCAGATGGAATCGTCGGAGTCGGACTAGGCTTTTCGCTGCGCAATCCCGCGCACGCGCCGCACACCCCGGGCTACGTCGAGGCGGACCACACCTTCGACTCGGTCTGTCGAATCACCGTCGCCGGACTCGATCTCGAGATCACCCCTGCGCCATCGGATGCCGACGACTCGGTCACGATCCACGCCTCGTCGCTCGACCTCGTCGTCAACAACCTCGTCTGGCCGACGCTGTTCAACGTGTTCGCCATCCGAGGCGAGGAGTACCGCGACCCGATGGCGCTCATCGCCGGGATTGACCACCTCCTCTCCCTGCATGCCGAGCGCGT